>DAISLG010000026.1:0-15892 GCA_036820565.1 Gaiellaceae bacterium
GAGCTCGAGCGCTTCGCCGACTGCTCGTCGGCGTGGTTCGTCGAGCGCTTCCTCTCCCCGAGGTCGATCGACGCGGAGCTCGACGCGAAGCTGCGCGGCTCGGTCGCGCACAACGCCCTGCACAAGTTCTTCGCCGGCCTCCCGAAGGAGGTGGGCACCGAGGGCGTGCAGCCGGAGCGGGTCGAGGAGTCGGTGCGGTTCATGCGCACCTGTCTCGACACGGCGCTGGCGGGCGTCCGGATGGACCTGACCGAGATGCAGCGCCGCGAGCTCGACCAGGGGCTCTGGCGCGACCTCGAGGCGCTCGTCCGCGACGAGGCCGCCGCGGGCTTCCCGCTCGTGCCGCGGCGGTTCGAGGTGTCGTTCGGCTCCGAGCGCTCGCCGCAGGAGCTCCAGCGCGGGCTCGACCTCGGCGGCGTCACCCTGAGCGGCAAGATCGACCGGATCGACGTCGACCCGTTCAGCGCGCGCGGGATCGTCCAGGACTACAAGTCCGGCAAGAGCGCGCACTCGGCCGTCGAGATCGAGCGGGAAGTGCGGCTCCAGGTTCCGCTGTACATGCTCGTCCTCCGCGACCTCATCGGGATCGAGCCGCTCGGCGGCGTCTACCGGCCGCTCGCGGGGGAGCGCCGCGCACGCGGGCTGCTACGCGCCGAGGCGAAGGACGAGGGGCTGCCGGGCTTCGTCAAGACGGACTATCTCGACGAGGAGGCGTTCTGGGCCCAGGTCGAGGGCGCGAAGGAGACGGCCCGCGGGCTCGCCGAGCGGATCAAGGCCGGCGACCTCCGCCACGACCCGAAGGGCGGCGAGTGCCCGTCGTGGTGCGACCTCTGGCCGATGTGCCGGGTGAGGCGCGCGTGAGCCACACGCCGAATCCCGAGCAGGCGGCCGCGATCGAGGCGACCGGCGAGGTCTTCCTGTCCGCGGGCGCGGGGACGGGCAAGACATCGGTGCTCGTCGAGCGCTTCGTCCGGGCGGTCTGCGACGCGGGCCTCGACGTCGACTCGATCCTCGTGATCACGTACACGAAGCGGGCGGCGGGCGAGCTCCGCTCGCGAATCCGCGCGGCGCTCGTCGAGCGCGGCCGCACCGACCTCGCGCGCGAGCTGGACGGGGCCTGGATCTCGACGATCCACGGCTTCTGCAACCGGCTGCTGCGTGTCCACCCGTTCGCTGCGGGAATCGACCCGCGCTTCCGCGAGCTCGACGACAGCCAGGGCGCCGTCATCCGCAGTGAGGCGTTCGACGCGGCGCTCGCCCGCTTCTGCGCGACCGAGAAGGCCGACCGGCTCCAGCTGCTCGCGACCTACGGCGCGAACGGGCTCCGCCGGATGCTCATCGGCATCTACGAGACGCTCCGCTCGGCGGGCCGCGGGCTCGTGCTCGACCTGGGCGAGCGACCGGCTCTGGCGGAGAGGGTGGAGGAGCTGCGCGAGGCCTCCCGCTGCCTCGCCGACGAAGCCGAGGCGACCGAGCTCCAGCGCGCGAACGCCGCCCAGATGCTCGAGCTGACCGAGGGAGAGTTGCGCCCCGAGCGGCTGCTCGACCTGCGCCCGCTGCGCAGCAGCGGCGAGCGCGGCGCCAGCTACGAGGAGGCGCGCAAGGCGGTCGAGCAGGCCGCGCTCGACGAGCTCGCCGCGCGCGACCGGGATCTCCTCCAGGAGCTCTTGACCGGCTTCGCCGAGGCGTACGCGGCGGCGAAGGAGCGCGAGTCGGCGGTCGACTTCGAGGATCTCCAGCTGCTCGCGCGCGACCTGCTGCGCGACGACGAGGCGATCCGGGAGCGCGAGCAGCTTCGCTTCGCGGCGATCATGGTCGACGAGTTCCAGGATACGAACCGCCTCCAGTGCGAGCTCGTCGACCTGCTGGCCGCCGGCCCGGCGCGCAAGGAGGTCTTCTTCGTCGGCGACGCGTTCCAGTCGATCTACGGCTTCCGGCACGCGGACGTCGCCGTCTTCCGCGAGCGGCGGGCGCAGTCGCCGGGCGCACTCGTGCTGAAGGAGAACTACCGCTCCCGGCCGGAGGTGCTGGCCGCGGTCAACTACCTGTTCGGGCCGGACTTCGGCGACGAGTTCCAGCCGCTCGCCGCATCGGGCGACTTCCCGGATCCCGTGTTCGGGCATCCCGTCGAGCTGCTCGTCACCGACAAAGCGACCTACGCGGGCACCGGTGAGCACTGGCGCCGCGCCGAAGCGAGGCACATCGCGGAGCGCGTCCACGAGCTGGTCGAGAGCGGCGCGGCGACCCCGGGCGAGATCGTCCTGCTGTTCGCCGCGGGCACCGACGCGGAGTGGTACGAGGAGGAGCTCCGGCACAAGGGCCTGCCGACCTATCGCGCGACCGGCCGCGGCTACTTCGGGCAGCAGCAGGTCGTCGACGTCCTCGCGTACCTGCGCCTGCTCCAGAACCGGTACGACGACGAGTCGCTCCTGACGGTGCTGGCGTCGCCGTTCGTCGGCGTGTCGAACGACGCCCTCGTCCTGCTCCGCCGCGCGGCGAGCAAGCGCCCGCTCTTCTCCGGCCTCGAGCGATCTGTCCCGCCCGGGCTCGACGAGCGTGACGCGCGTCTCCTCCAGGCGTTCAAGCAGCGCTACGAGCGGCTGGTCGCGGCTTCGCCGGGGCTCTCGCTCGAGCGGCTGTGCGAGCGGATCGTCTCCGAGCACGACTATGACCTCGCCGTGCTCGCGCAATGGGACGGCCGCCGGCGGTACGCGAACATGCGCAAGCTCGGCGGCCTCGCGCGCTCCTACGAGGAACTGCGGGGCGGCGACATCGAGGGATTCGTCAAGTTCGTGCGCGAGCAGCAGGCGGTCGGGGCGAAGGAGCTCGAGGCGGTCGCCGAGGAGGAAGGGTCGAACGCGGTGAGGCTGCTGACGATCCACGCGGCGAAGGGGCTCGAGTTCAAGGTCGTGATCGTCGCCGACGCGGGCCGCGACCGGGCGGCACCCGGTGGTGACGAGATCCTCGCCCTGGCCGACGGCCGGTTCGGCTTCCGCGTCGCCGACCCGCTGACGAGCGAGCGTCGCGCGACGTTCGCGTACGACGAGGTGCGCGAGGCGCGCAAGCGCGAGGAGGCCGCGGAGAAGCTTCGCCTCTACTACGTCGCGATGACGCGTGCGATCGACCGCCTGATCGTCTCGGGCGCGATCGATCGCGAGAAGACCGCCGACGCGGCGACGCCGATCGGGTGGGTGCTCGGACGGCTCGGGGCCGACGAGGAGATCGCCGATGCGGGCGACGACCCGGTCGAGCTCGAGCGCGAGGGTGCCCGCTTCGTCGTCCGGATCGACCGCTTCCGCCCGGCGGCGGCCGAGCCCGCGGCCGAGCTCGTTGTCGCGGAGGACGGCCAGCTCGAGCTCTTCGGCGCGGTGGACGAGGTGCCGCCGCTGCTGCCCCCGGCGCCGCGCCTGCCGGAGCTTTCGCCGATCCCGGCCCCGCCCGCGCAGCGCGTCCGCTCGCTGTCCTTCACCGCGCTCTCGCTGTTCGAGCGCTGCTCGTACCGGTTCTACGCCGAGCGCATCGCCGGGATGCGCCCGACCGAGGCAAGCGGCGATGTTTCCGGCCAGACCGGCCTCGCGGCGACGGAGATCGGCAGCGCGGTGCACTCGGTGCTCGAGCACCTCGACCTCGCCGCGCCCGCGGTCCCCGGCGACCTCGCCGAGCGCGTTCGCGCCGACTATCCGGCGGCGACCGACGAGGAGGTCGAGCGGATCCGCGGCTTCGTCTCGTCGTACTGCTCGTCCCCGCTTGCGGCGCGTGTCGCGACCCTCGAGGGAGCGGTGCCCGAGCAGCGGTTCGCGTTCGCGCACGACGACGTGATCCTGCGCGGCTTCCTCGACGTCTTCCACCGCGACGGCGGCCGGGCGGTCGTGCTCGATTACAAGACGAACACGCTGGCGGCGGGCACGCCCGACGAGATCGTCGAGGCGGACTACCGCCTCCAGCGGCTCGTTTACGCGATCGCGTGCTTCAGGGGAGGCGCGGACGAGGTGGAGGTCGTCTACCACTTCCTCGAGCAGCCCGAGGCCGTCGTCTCGACCCGTTTCGAGCGGGCGGAGCTGCCCGCGCTCGAGGCCGAGCTCTCGGCGTCGATCGCGCGGATCCAGGAGGGCCGCTTCGTCCCGAGGCCGAGCGAGTTCAACTGCGCCGAGTGTCCAGCGCTCGACCTCGTCTGCGCCGGCCCGCGCCTGCCGTGGGCGCCGGACGCGCGTCCGCTCGCCGCGGTCGGCTAGCGTCGCGGTCGAAATCGACACGGAATCGTCACAGTCAGCCGCGCGAGCCCGCGCTACCGTTCATAGCCCCGCGGGTGGGTGGGGGTTTGGGATGGGGCCCGCGGCCGGCCCCGGGCCATGTCCCCGGAGGACCCGTCCCTGATGGCCCGGAGCTACGTCGCCGAGGCGAAGCGGCGCCTGGGGCCGAGACGCGAGCGGATCCTGCCGATCGTCGAACGTCTTGCCGCGGAGCACGCCGACGCGCAGATCGCGCTCCGCTTCGCGAACGAACTCGAGCTCCTGATCTCGGTGATGCTCTCCGCGCAGACGACAGACGTGAACGTGAACAAGGTGACGCAGACGCTCTTCGTCAAGTACCGGCGGCCCGAGGACTACCTCGCGGTGCCGCAGGAGGAGCTCGAGCGGGACATCTTCCAGACCGGGTTCTTCCGCCAGAAGGCGAGGTCGCTGCGCGGCACGATGAAGATCCTGATCGAGGAGCACGGGGGCGAGGTACCGCGCGACTTCGACGCTCTCCTACGCCTGCCCGGAGTGGCCCGAAAGACGGCGAACGTGGTCTCGGCGGAGCGAGGCGAGCCGCACGGCATCGTTGTCGACACCCACGTCCGGCGGCTCTCCCAGCGGCTCGGCCTGACGAGGCAGGAAGACCCAGTGAAGATCGAGCTCGACCTGATGCGTCTCGTCTCGCGCGAGTACTGGGCGCGCTTACCGCACCTCCTGATCTGGCACGGCCGCCGCATCTGCATCGCGCGGCGTCCGCTCTGCGAGGAGTGCCCCCTCACCGACCTCTGCCCTTCGTCGCGGGTCTAAGCGCAGAAATGTTTCGCTTTCGTCACGAAGGCAGCGGCGTGCCCGCGCTACCGTCGGGCCATGCGCTCCGTCGAGCTCGCGATCTACGCGGACTTCCTCGCGGGTGAGGCCGCGGCGCTCGCGGCCCGCGCCGAGCGGGCCCGCTCGCGCCTACGCCAGGCGGCGATCGAGCGGCAGGCGAGGGCGGCGCTCGATCCGGCCGAGGTGTCGCTGCTGGAGGAGCGGGGGATCCTCGGAGCGATCGACGAGCGCGTTGCGCGGGCGGAGCTGGCGGGCCTCGAGGCTGCGTCGTCGGCGCTGGAGCAGCTCCAGGCGTGGGTCGAGGAGCGCCTCGCTGCTACCGCGGCGTGAGCGCGACGAGCAGGCCGCCGTCGTCGTCGTAGGCGGGGAAGAAGTCGCCGGTCACCGCCTTCACCTGGCCGGCCCGGGTCGTCAGCCGGAGCTGCTCACCCAGACGGCGAACGCCCCATTCGAGCGCCAGCGCGGCCGGATTCCTCTCGGCGTCGAAGCCGGAGAGGCCCAGCGCGCCGACGACTTCCCGGCCGATCAGGTCGCCCTCCTGGAAGCCGGTCAGCTCGAAGACGCCCCGGCCCGAGCCGAGCACGCGGCCTTCCCGGTCGCAGACGACGAGCCCGGTGCCCGGCGCGGGGTAGTAGTCGTCGAGCAGTTCGAACAGGAACCCGAAGCCGCAGCGGGCGCAGGCCACCGGCTCGCCCGTCAGCCCCTCCCGCCGGTCGTGGTCGACGGAGCGCTCCTTGCAGTTCGGGCAGATGAAGAAGGGCACGGGGGCCGGATGCTACGCGCGTGGGTGGGCGTCGACGCGGTGGATCCAGGCCTCGACGCGCGGGTGGCCCGAGAGCGGCAGGTTGTCGGCGAGGATCCGGTGGAAGAGCTCGTCGTCTGCCGGATTGCGCCCGGCCCCGTACTTGAGGAACGGGAAGGCGGCGCAGTCGGCGGCCGAGAACTCGCCGAAGAGGTAGTCCCGCCCGTCGAGGAGCGCCTCGAAGAGCTCGAGGGACGCCGCCATCGCGGCCCTCGACTCGCCGTCGCCGGCGCTCGCCTCGATCGAGTTCGGCCACCGCTTCCAGACGCGGTTGAACCAGTCGACGAAGATCGTGACCTCCGCCCGCCGCGCCGGCTCGCGCGGATAGAGCGGCGGCTGCGGATATCGCTCCTCCAGGTATTCGAGAATCGCCGTCGAATCCGCGACGACCCGGCCGTCGTCCTCGAGGACGGGGACGAGCAGCTGCCCGCTGACGCGCTCGACCTCGCTCCGGTCGCCGGGGTCGATCTCGACCGACGTCACCGCGATCCCCTTGTGCGCGAGCGCCAACGCGACCCGCTCGACGTTCGTCGAGAACGGCAACCGATAGAGGCGCATCAGATCCAGCGCTTCCAGCGGAAGAACACGAGCTGCCCGATCGTCGTGGCGACGATCAGGCCCCACGAGAACGCGTAGCCGTACTGCCAGTCGAGCTCGGGGAAGTGGTGGCGGAAGTTCTGGCCGTAGAGGCCGACGATGAACGTGGGGAGGAGGAGCAGCGAGGCGATCACGGTGAGCCGCTTCATCACCTCGTTCTGGTCGTTCGAGATCTTCGCCTGGGAGTAGTCGCGGACGCCGGCGACGAGGTCGCGCGAGAGCTCGAGCGACTCGGTCGCGCGCAGGAGCTTGTCGTACGCGTCGGCGAAGTGGAGTTCGACCTCGCGCGGGAAGAGCTCCGAGCCCTCGAGCTCGACGCGGTTGTCCATCACCTTGTGCACCGCGTCGCGGGTCGGGTTGAGCGTGCGCCGGATCTTCAGCATGTCGTGGCGGAGATCCGAGATCCGCTCCCGCACCTCTCTCGCCGGCGACGTGTCGACCGCGTCCTCGAGCTCGTCGATCTCGTCGTTCAAGGCGTCGATCAGGTCGAGGTAGCGCTCGGCGACCGTGTCGACGAGGTGGAACAGGTACATGCCGGCCGAGTCGTCCGAGCGGCAGCGGTCCTTCGCAGGCGCGGGATCGAACGGCTCCTCGCCCGGCGGCGTCTTCGAGACGGTGACCAGCGTGTTCTCGGTCAGGATCAGATCGATCTCCTGGTAGTAGACCTTGTCCTCATCGGGCGCCGCGACCGCGACGAGGAGGACCCCGAACACGTACGAGCCGTGCGTCTCGAGCGTCGGCCGGGGCTCGTCGTCGTGGACGTACTCCTCGAGCAGCTGGTCGAGCGCGCGGGCGTGCAGATCTTCGGGGAGCTTCCGGCGAAGCTCGTCCTCGGACGGGTCGACGAGGTCGATCCACTCGGCCACGCCGCCGAGGCTACTGCGAGAGTCGGCTAGACCTCGCGGCCGGCGATCAGCGCCGTGCCCGGATGACCCTCGAGCGATGCGAGGTAACGCTCGGCGTCGAGCGCGGCCATACAGCCTGAGCCCGCGGCGGTCACGGCCTGGCGGTAGGTGTGATCCTGGACGTCGCCCGCGGCGAAGACGCCGGGCACGTTCGTCAGCGTCGAGCCGGGCTGGGTGATGAGGTAGCCCGCCTCGTCGTGGTCGAGCTGGTCGAGGAAGAGAGCCGTCGTCGGGTCGTGCCCGATCGCGGCGAAGACGCCGTCCGCCTCGAGCTCGCGCGTCTTCCCCGTCTCGGTGTCGCGCAGGCGCACGCCGGTGACGTGGCCGGCCTCGACGCCGAGCACCTCGTCGACGACGGCGTTGAGCACGAAGTCGATCTTGTCGTTCGCCCGTGCCCGGTCGATCATGATCTGGGAGGCGCGGAACTCGTCCCGCCGGTGGACGAGGGTGACGTGGCTCGCGAACTTGGCGAGGAAGCTCGCCTCCTCCATGGCGGAGTCGCCGCCGCCGACGACGATCACGTTCTTCTCGCGGAAGAACGCGGCGTCGCAGACGGCGCAGTACGAGACGCCACGGCCCTGGAGCTTCACCTCGGACTCGAGCCCGAGCTGCCGCGCGGTCGCGCCGGTGGAGACGATCACGGTCTTCGCGCGGTACTCGTCGTCGCCGACCCAGACGCGCAGCGGCTGCTCCGAGAAGTCGACGCGGGTGACGTCGTCGGTGACGAACTCGGTGCCGAAGCGCTCGGCCTGCGAGCGGAACACCTGCATCATCTCGGGCCCCATGATCCCGTCGACATAGCCCGGGTAGTTCTCGACGTCGCTCGTGATCATCAGCTGGCCGCCCCACTGGAAGCCCTCGATCACGAGCGGTTCCAGGTTCGCGCGCGCGCTGTAGAGCGCAGCGGTGTAGCCGGCGGGCCCGCCACCGATGATGATCAGCTCTCTCGCGTTCTCGTTCACGCTTCCTCCAAGGTATCCGGTCTCTTGAGTAAACGAAACGAGCCGGTCGACCCTTCCGCAGAACGTCAGGCAGCTTCGATGGAACGGGGCAGCTCCGGCGCGGCGGGCTCTGCGAGCGCCTCGTGCTCGCTCGCGCGCTCGAGCTTGACCTCGAACTTGTCGAGACGCTTGTCGGCGTCGGCGAACTTCGACGCGGCGCGGCCGATATGGGTTCCGACGAGCTCGAAGTCCTCCTTGAAGCGGCCGAAGTCCTTCTGGAGCTCGGCGCAGTAGGCCATCACCTCCTGCGCGTGCTGCTCGATCTGCATGCCGCGCATCCCGAGGACGATCACCTGGAGGTAGGCCGTGAACGTCGTCGGCGAGACGGGGAAGACCCGCTTGTCGTGCGCGTACTGGAGCAGCGCGCCGGTCTTCCCGCATGCGAGCTCGTAGTAGATCGCCTCGACCGGGATGTACATGAACGCGAAGTCGTAGGTGCCCTCGGCCGGCCGGATGTACTTGGCGGCGATCGCGTCGATATGGATCTTCACGTCACGCGAGAACGCCTTCTCGTGGAGCTGCTGGTCGGCCTCGTTCTCGGAGGCGACGATGCGCTCGTAGTTCTCGAGCGGGAACTTCGAGTCGACCGGGATCAGCTGCCCGACGCGCACGACCGCGTCGACCCGCTCGCCGCCGGCGAACCCGTACTGGAGCTCGTAGGACGCCGCCGGGAGGCGGTCGCGCAGCAGGTTCTCGAGCAGGAGCTCGCCGAAGCCGCCGCGCGCCTTCGGCGGGCGAAGAATCTGCTCGAGCCGGCGGAACTCCTTCGCCTGCTCGAGGATCTGGCCGGTCGCCTCGTCCATCTTCCCGAGCCGCTCATGGATCTCGGTCGAGGTCTTGCCGGCGCTCTCGAGCCGGCGGTCGACCTTCGTGTCGAGCTCCGAGAGGCGGCGGTCCATCGTCTCGATCAGGCCGCCGAGCCGCCGGTCGACGTCGCCGCTCCGCTCGGCCAGCTGGGCGCCCGTCGCCGTCCGCAGGGCGAGCAGTTCGGTGCGCAGGAAGCGCGCGAGCAAGGCGATTGCGGCGACGAGGACGAGAACGGTTGCGACTGCGACGATCATGGGCCGACGAACGCTAGAGGTCGCGTCGGACGGAGCGGGACGGCCGGAGCCGCCCCGCTCCGCTCGTCACTCAGTGCGGGTGGTCGTGGTGCTCGTCCGCCTTGTGCTCGGCGGCCTCGTGGCGCGCCTCGGCGGCCGCGTCCTCGTGGCTCTCCGCGCGCTCCTCGGCGACGCCGGCCTGCTCCTGGTGCATGCCCTCGCGCTTGAGGGAGGCGTCGCCGGTCAGGTCGGCGGCGGCCTGCTTGCCGCGTCCGAGCAGCTTGTCGAGAAATCCCATGCTTCTTGGCCTCCTAGATCTTCGGGGGAAGCCGCAGTATGCCCTGGAATCGGGCCGCCCCTCGTTTCAGGGCAAAAAAAACGTCAGATCCGACGAGCCCGAGGGCTTACCGGATCTGACCGGGAGAACGTAGCGGGCGCCCGGGAGGGTGGTCAAGCGGGTCGACTACAAAAAGCCGCTACGAGCGAACTATTCGGCAGGTTTACTCCTCGAAACGGGTGAGGGTGTCCCCTCCAATTCGGGTCTTGAAAACTTCCGACGACGCTGCCACACTACAACGTGTAGCTGCGGTCAACCGCAATCGACCGAACGGGGGAGCATGAAGAGGATCGTTGGAGTCACCGCGCTGATGTGCGCGTTCGTCGCCGTGACGGCCGTGCCCGCATCCGCAACGCATTCGTGGGGCGGATATCACTGGGCACGGACGTCGAATCCGTTCACCGTCAAGGTCGGGGACAACCTGACGAACGGGTGGAACACGTACCTCGCGAAGGCGTCGTCGGACTGGAACGTCTCGACGGTCGCGAAGAACACGGTCGTGCCCGGTCAGGCCAAGGGTAGGTGCCGCCCGACGTCCGGGCGCGACGAGGTCTGCAACGACACCTACGGCGCCAACGGCTGGCTCGGTCTCGCGAGCATCTGGCTCTCGGGCGGCCACATCGCTCAGGGGACGGTCAAGGTGAACGACACGTACTTCAACACCTCGACCTACAACAACCCGAACGAGAAGCAGCACGTGATGTGCCAGGAGGTCGGGCACACGTGGGGGCTCGACCACCAGGACACGTCCGGCGCGTTGTACTACACGTGCATGGACTACTTCTCCAACACGGGCGCTAACGCCACCAACACGGCGAGCACGACGCCCGACCAGGGCGACTACGACCAGCTCCGGTGCATCTACGACCCGCTGGCGGTCGGCACGCTCTCGAGCACGACGAACGGTATCCCGCACTCGTGCCCGAGCACCGGCCACCTCGACTCGACGACGACGATCGGCGCCGCAGTCGGCGCCGGTGCCGCCGCGTCGGCGATCCCGTCGTGGGCGAATCCGTCCGAGTCGGTCTACGTCGACCAGCTCGCGAACGGCATGACACAGGTGACGTACGTCCGCTGGGCCAATCCGATCCATGGATGGGCCGGATAGCAGGGAGCGGCACCGATCGAGCGAAGGGCCTGCGCGAGCAGGCCCTTCGTCTGCTCGCGCCTGTGACGGCGCTGTCTCCCTGTGACGTAGGAAGGCCATGCACGTCCTCACCCTGCTGATTGCGACGCTGGTCGCGACTGTTCCGCCGGGCGCGCCGCCAAAGCCGGCGACCCCGTCCGGCCCGCCTCCTGCCTGGGTCGAGAGCGGCACGCGGTCGACCTGGCTCGCATACTCCGGCTACTGCTGGAGGACGACCTGCGCCGATTACCTCCCGCCGGCGTCCCGGCCTGACCTGCCGGCGCTCGTCGCCACGCGCGGGACGCGGGTTGCCATCCATCTCGCGTTTCGACCCTCATCGGCCTCCGTGACCGTCCTCGGGGCGAGGCCGTTGACGACGAAGCTCGCTGTGGACCGAGTGCTGACCTGGCGTCCGACCCGCGGCGGCGTGTTCACGGTGAATCTGAAGACGGCCGCCGGGAGCGCGTCGTACGCCGGTCGGCTGCGCCTGCGCTGACGAACGTCCGTTCGCTCGCGTAGTCTCCCGCGCGTGCGCGAGTTCTTCGGTCCCGGCGGCCCGCTGGCTGCTGCCCTGCCCGGCTACGAGCCCCGGGCGGAACAGGCCGCGCTGGCCGAGGCGGTCGAGCGTGCGCTCGAGCGCGGGGAGCATCTGCTCGCCGAGGCCGGCACCGGCACCGGGAAGAGCCTCGGCTACCTGATCCCGGCGCTCGACTCCGGGCAGCGCGTCGTCGTCGCCACTGCGACGAAGGCCCTCCAGGAGCAGCTCCTGACCAAGGACGTCCCCGCCGCCGCGCAGGCGCTCGGCCGCGAGATCCGCGTCGCCGTGCTCAAGGGCCGCCAGAACTACGTGTGCCGGAAGAGCCTGCACGGCTTCGAGTTGCTGGGCGGGGCGCTGATGAAGACCCAGGAGGACGCCGACGTGTTCGACGCGCTGCGGCCCTGGTTCGACGGGACGGACACCGGCGACCGCGCCGAGCTCGAGCTCGAGCCGAGCGACTCGCTCTGGAGTGAGCTGTCGGTCGGCTCGGAGCGCTGCACGGGGCGGCGCTGCGCGTTCGTCTCGTCCTGCTTCGCCGAGCGGGCGCGGGAGCGTGCGGGCGACGCGGAGCTCGTGATCGCGAACCACGCGCTCTACTTCGCCGACGTGTCGCTCCGGGACGGCGACCGCGACGGGCCGCGCGTGCTGCCCGAGCACGACGCCGTCATCTTCGACGAGGCCCACCGGCTCGAGGAGTCGGCCGCGTCGTGGCTCGGCGGCCGGGTCAGCTCGGGCGCGCTCCGGCGCCTGCTCTCGGACGTCGAGCGGGCCTGCCGCGAGCAGCAGGTACCCGCGCCGGCGCGCGCGCTCGACCGCGTCGACCGCGCGGGGGACCGGCTGCTGCGCGAGGTGGCGCCGCCGACCGGCCGCCGGCGGATCCGCGAGCTGCCCGTCGAGTCTGCGCTCGTCCTCCTCGACGCGCTCGCGGGCGTCGCTGACGCGCTCTCGGGCCGCGGCGAGGAGCTGGACGCGCTCGCGCGCCGCGCGCTCGGGCTCGCCGCCCACGTGGACGCCTGCCTCGACCAGGGCCAGCTCGACCGGGTCGTCTGGGCCGAGCGCGACGCCGTCGCCTGGGCCCCCGTCGACGTCTCCGCCGACCTGCGGCGCCTGCTCTGGCGCGACGGGCCGACGGCGATCCTCGTCTCCGCGACGCTCGCGACCGCGGGAGACTTCAGCTTCGTCGAGCAGCGGCTCGGGCTCGACGAGCCCGGGGAGCTCTCGGTCGGCTCGCCCTACGACTTCGCGGGCCAGGCGCTCCTCTACGTGCCGACGACGATGCCGGACCCCCGCTCCGAGGGAGCCCTCGACCGCGTCGCCGACGAGGCGACGGCGCTCTGCGCCCTCTCCTCGGGCCGCGCGCTCGTGCTGACGAGCTCCTACCGCGCGCTCGACGCGATCGCCGCCCGGATGCGCGGGCGCGTCCCGTACGAGCTGCTCGTCCAGGGGGAGGCGCCGCGCGAGCGCCTGCTCGAGCGGTTCCGCGACGAGGTCGACTCGATCCTGGTCGCGACCTCGACCTTCTGGCAGGGCGTCGACATCCCCGGTGAGGCGCTGTCGCTGCTCGTGATCGACAAGCTGCCGTTCTCTGCCCCGGGCGACCCGCTGAACGAGGCCCGGTGCGAGCGCGTCGAGGCCGCCGGCGGCGACTGGTTCCGCGAGTACGCGCTCCCGACCGCGATCCTCCAGCTGCGCCAGGGCTTCGGCCGCTTGATCCGCGGCCACGGCGACCGCGGCGTCGTCGCGATCCTCGACCCGCGCCTGCGTACCCGCGGGTACGGCCGCGCCTTCCTCGCCGCGCTCCCGCCCTGCCCGGTCGTCTCCGACCGCGCGGCCGTCGCAGCCTTCTTCGGCGCCGAGTCGCGGCTCTCCGCCTAGAATCGCTCGATGGAGAAGAAGCCGAA
Source organism: Gaiellaceae bacterium (assembly GCA_036820565.1). Lineage (GTDB taxonomy): Bacteria > Actinomycetota > Thermoleophilia > Gaiellales > Gaiellaceae > DAISLG01. Next base: position 13,311 of record DAISLG010000026.1, read on the forward strand.
GACACCGCCGCCCCCCCGCCGCGTCCAGGCACCGAAGCAGCGCGGCACGGCGAGCGCGCCCGTGGAAGAACGGCGTAGGCGGATGATCCTCTACGTGGCGGCGGCGACGGGGTTCATCGGGCTCGCAGTCGCGCTGGCGATCGTCGCCTTCGGCGGAAGTGGCGGAGGCGGAGGCGGCAACGTGGCGGCCGCGATGAAGAGCGCCGGCTGCACGCTCCGGACGTTCAAGGCCGAAGCACGTGCGCCGCACCTGAACACGCTGACGCCGACGAAGAAGCAGCTGAACTGGAACTCGTTCCCGCCCACGAGCGGCAACCACTACTTCCAGCCGGCGATCTGGGACTCCTACGACAGGCCGGTCGCCGAGGCTCAGGTCGTCCACAACCTCGAGCACGGCGGCGTCGTCATCCAGTACGGCTCGAAGGTGCCCCAGTCGGAGGTGTCGAAGCTCTCCGACTTCTACCGGGGCGACGCGAACGCAATCGTCGTGGCGCCCCTGCCGCAGCTCGGCGCGACGTTCGCGCTGACGGCGTGGACGCACCTGGCCGAGTGCCCGAGGTTCGACGAGAAGGCGTTCGCGGCCTTCCGCAAGGCCTACCGCTACCAGGGGCCGGAGAAGTTCCCGCCGAGCCTGCTCAACCCCGGCCAGTAGCATCCCGCCCACCCGCCGGGGTGGCGAAACTGGTCAGACGCGCCCGACTTAAAATCGGGTGACCTTCGGGTCTTGGGGGTTCGACTCCCTCCCCCGGCATGATGCCCAGCGACGAGCCGGGAACGCGGGCGGTTGACTTCGCGGCCGCCGCCGTTCCAGAATCGCGAAACCCTAGCTCGGAGGGCACACCATGATCGACGACTCACCTGCTCGCGACGCGCGCGACGAGGCGGATCTGGCGAAGTTCGGGTACCGCCAGGAGCTGAAACGATCGCTCGGCCTCTTCAGCTCCTTCGCGGTCGCCTTCAGCTACATCTCGCCGTCGACGGGGATCTTCGCGCTCTTCGCGCTCGGGCTGACGACGATCGGCGGATTCTTCTTCTGGAGCTGGCCGATCGTCGCCGTCGGGCAGTTCCTGATCGCGCTGACCTTCGCCGAGGTCTCGAGCCACTTCCCGGTGGCGGGCTCCGTCTTCCAGTGGTCGAAGTACCTGTCCGGGAAGACCCACTCCTGGTTCACCGGCTGGATCTACCTGTTCGCCGGCGTGCTCACGATCACGGCCGTGATGGTGACGCTGCCGATCGCGCTGATCCCCGCCTTCGACGGGATGGGCTGGCACATGGCGAACAACCTCTCGAACCAGCGCTGGGTCGCGCTCGTCGCGCTCGTCACGGTCACGCTGCTGAACGGCTTCGGCGTCCGGGTCGTCGCGCTGATCAACAACACCGGCGTCCTGTTCGAGATCCTCGGGATGGTCGTCTTCGCATTCATCCTCGCCCTCTTCCACAACCACCAGGGCATCGGTGTGATCACGCACTCGGGCGGCACGTCGGTCACCGTCTCGACCTTCCTCGTCGCGATGTTCATGAGCCTGTTCGTGATCTACGGGTTCGACACGGCCGCGACGCTCGCCGAGGAGACGAAGAACCCGCGCCGCGAGGCGCCGCGCGCGATCCTCTACTCGGTCGTCGGCGCGTTCCTGATCGGCGGCTTCTTCATCTGGGCGCTGTTGATGGCCGTCCCGAACCTGAAGACCGGGATCGCCAAGGGGCTGACCCCGGCCGACGTGATCAACGCGAACTTCTCGAACGCGTTCGCCACGACCTACCTCGTGGTCGTCTCGGCCGCGATCTTCGTCTGCCTGCTCTCGATCCAGGCGAACGTGATCCGCCTCGCGTTCGGGATGGCGCGCGACGAGCAGCTGCCCGCGTCGGGTCAGCTGCGGCGCGTCCATCCGCGGCTGCACACGCCGTTCGTCGCGTGCGTCGTCGTCGCGTTCCTCGCGGCGGTTCCGGTGATCCAGTACGCGGGCGCCACGTACCTCGCGATCGCGGCGACCGGGATGATCTACCTCAGCTACTTCCTCGGCGGCCTCGCGGTGCTGCGGGCGCGGCTGCGCGGCTGGCCGCACGCGCCCGCGCCGTTCAGCCTCGGCCGCTGGGGGATCCCGGTCTCGGTGCTCGGGCTCGCCTGGGGCGGCGCCATGCTCGTGAACTTCGCGTGGCCGCGCGCCGTCAGCAACCCGACGCCCGTGCAGACCGGCAACCTGCTCGACTTCCACTGGGCCTGGCTCAACCACCGGCCGGTCCTCTGGACGGTCGTCGTCGTCGTCACCGGCGTGGGGGCCGCCTACTTCGGAGCGGTCCAGCGACGGAAGCCGGCGCACCTCCAGGCACCGGCGGAGGAGCAGCTCGACGCGGCGCCGGCGGTGATGCCGGCGTAGTCCGTCCAAGCGCGAGCAAGATTTCCGCGGGTGCGGCGTCCTAGCTTGTATGGACGACGCTCAGACCGAGACCGGATTCGGGACCGGACTCCGCGCGCACCTGCGCGGTGACGTCGAGCCGCCGCCGCCGCAGGCCGAGCCGGAGCAGCCGCACAGGCCCGATCCGACGCTCGCCCGGGTCGAGGCCCGGGAGCGCGTGCTCGCCGA
>DAISLG010000027.1:0-15810 GCA_036820565.1 Gaiellaceae bacterium
CGGCCTAGGGCTCGGGATCGACCGGCTGGCGATGGTCCTGCTCGGGCGGGACAACCTCCGCGACGTGATCCTGTTTCCGGCGCTGCGCTCGCGCGACTAGCTTCTTCGCGCTGATGACGAGCAGCGGCTTCGGGTCGCGGAGCGAGAAGACGGCGTGAGTCGTCCCCGGCCGCGGGACCAGGCCGCTCCAGGCGCGGGCGGCGACGATAGCGCGGATGTCGTTCTGCTCGTAGCGGTAGCCGACGCCGACGCGATACGGGCCGGGGCTCGGGCGGCCGCCGTGGAGGAGGTCGAGCCAGATCGCTGGGAGGTTGTGTCCCGCGGCGACGGCGAGGGCCATCGAGCCGTAGACGCGCGGGTTGAAGTCGATCAGGTACCGCTCGCCACCGGAGCGCAGGAATTGCGCCTCCCAGATCCCGCTCCACTCGAGGCGGCCGAGCAGGTCGCCGAGGCGGCGCTCGAGCCCGCGGTCGGGCGCGACCGTCTCCGCGTACGAGCTGAAGCCGGCGTCGAGCGGCCAGATCCGCCGGGCGACCTGGTGCTCGGCGCAGACGAGCTCGCCCTGCCACGCGACTCCGGCGACGGCCTCGAGCGCTCCCGCGAGGTACGGCTGGACGACCCACGGCTCACGCGGAAGCTGCGCGAGCGTCGCGCGTAGCTCCTCGATCGTGCCGACGCGCTTCGCCTTGAAGTAGGCCATTCGCCCGTCCGGCAGCGTCAGCTTCGTCCGCGAGGGCTTGACGATCGCCGGGAGCGGGACGTCGCCGCCGACGTCGGCGAGCGCAAGCGAGAGGGTGGGCGGCGACGCGATCCCGACCTCGTGCGCGAGTGCGAGCACGGCGTTCTTGTCGGTCGCGCGGGCGACGATCTCCGCGCCGGGGGAGCCGAGCGCGACGGCGTCGTCGAAGAGATCGTCGCGGCCGGCGAGGAGGACGAGCGAGCTCTCGTTCGCAGGCAGTACGGAGCCGGCTCCGAGCCGGCGGGCGGCGGCGGCGATCGCCCGCACGTAGCCGTCCGCGTCCGTGTCCGGGTCGGGAGCCGTGACGACGCCGGCGACGGCCCGTGAGCGGGCGGCGAACGTGTGCGGCACGACGACGAGGAGCCAGGGCTCGTACCCGCCCGCACGCAGGGCCCGGACGGCCGCGAGCGTGCCGGTCAGCTCGTCGCCGGGGACGAGCACGCGGGTGCGGTCGGGGGCCATCCGGGGAGGATAGGGTTGCGACGGATGCGGGTCGAACGGCATGCGACGGTCGATGCGGTCGCGCCGGGCTGGGACGAGCTCGCCGACCGCGTGGGCGCGCCGCCGTGGCTGCGCCCGTCGTGGCTGACGGCCTGGTGCCGTGCCTTCGGCGGCGGTACGCCCGACGTGCTCGTCGCCCGGCTGGAGGGAGAGATCGCCGGGGTTCTGTCGCTCGTGCGGGCCCGGGTCGGGCGCCGGTCGCCGACGAACTGGCACACGCCGAGCTTCGACGCCGTCGCCGCAGACGACGAGGCGCGGCGTGCCCTGCTCGCGGAAGCGCTTCGTGCGAAGCATCCGATGCTCGCTCTCGGGTTCGTCGACCGCGCGTCGCCGACCGCAGAGCTCCTGCGCGACGACGCGCGCTCGGCCGGCTTCCGAATGATCGAGCGCACGCTGCAGCGGTCACCGTACGTCGAGCTCGAGGGCGACTGGGAGACCTACGAGGGCGGGCTCGAGCGGAAGTTCCGCAACGAGATGCGCCGGCTGCGGCGGCGGCTCGACGAGGAGGGCACCGTCGAGGTCGAGGTCGCGGACGGCACCGAGCGACTCGACGCGCTGCTCACCGAGGGCTACGGCGTCGAGGGCTCCGGCTGGAAGTCCGAGAACGGCACGGCGATCGACTCCCGGCCCGAGACGGCCGCGTTCTACACCGAGATCGCCCGCTGGGCCGCCTCGCGCGGAGCCCTCCGCCTCGCGTTCCTGCGGCTCGACGGCCGGGCGATCGCGTTCGAGCTGTGCATCGAGGAGCACGGCGTCCTCTACGACCTCAAGGGCGGCTACGAGCGCGACTTCCAGAAGTTCGCGCCGGGACGGTTGCTCGACCACCGGCTGATCGAGCTCGGCTTCGAGCGGGGGCTCCGCCGCTACGAGCTGCTCGGCGGCGACGAGCCCTACAAGCTCGACTGGACGCCGCACGTGCGCGAGGTCGCGCTCTTCCAGGCGTTCGCGCCCACGCCGGCCGGGCTGGGTGCGTGGGCCGTCTATGCCTACGGGCGGCCGCTCGCCAGGCGAGTCGTTCGCAGGCGCTCGTAGACCGGCCCGAGCGCGCGCTTCGCCGCCTTGCGGGCGTTCCACGCGGCCGCGTCATGCACGATCGCGCGGCGCGAGCGGCGGCCGAGAGCGGCGACGTGCGCGAGCGCCGTGCCCTCGTGCACCGAGAAACGGCCGTACACGGTTCCGCCGGCGAGCGGCCGCGGCCGCGTCCGCGGCTCCGACGTGAACAGCGTGTCGTACCCGGCCGCGATCGCGATCCGTCCGACCCGTCGGCTGTAGAAGCCGCGCGGCACCGAGCCTGCGGTGACGGGCGCGCCGAGGATCTGCTCGAGTGCCTCCTTCGACCGGGCCCACTCGTCGCGAATCCGGCCGTCGTCCATCGAGGTCATCGGCTCGTGCGAGACGGTGTGGCTACCGACGAGGTGCCCCGCCTCGTGGAGCTCGCGGCAGCCGGCGGCGGAGAGGAAACCCGTCGTCCCGATCCTCGAGGTGACGATGAAGAACCGCCCCTTGCGTCCGGCCTCGGCGAGGATCGGCGCGACCGTGTCGAGCGCAGACGCGCCGCCGTCGTCGAACGTGAGCACGACGTCGTCGGGCAGGGCGGCGAGCTGCGCGCGGAACGCCTCGGGGGTGAGCTTGTAGTGGTCGGGGCCAGGCCCCTGGAAACCGGTCTCCCGCCGCTTCTCGGGCGGACTGACGTCGTGGTAGATGAGCGCGAGAATCTGCATATGCTGGCCGCCTGGCCGCCAGTCTGACATTCGAGCGGGTTCACGACCTCGACGCGGTGCGGGAGGAATGGAGCGCTCTCGCGCACGCAGGCGGGAACATCTTCGCGACGCCCGAGTTCCTGACCCTCTGGTGGCGCCGCTTCGGGACGGGCGAGCTGTACGCCACCGCCTGTCGAGGCGGCGACGGCCGGCTCGTTGCGCTGGTGCCTCTGTACCGGCGGGGCGGCGTCGTCTCGCTCGTCCGCTTCCTCGGGCACCGTGCCGGCGACGAGCTGGGGCCGGTGGCGCTGCGGGACGACCTCGCGCTCGCGCAGGACGCCGTGCGCCGCCTGCTCGCCGACGCGCCGTGGCGCTGGGCCGTCTTCGTGGGCGAGCAGCTGCCGGGCGACGAGGAGTGGGCCGCGGCGCTCGGCGCGCGCGTGCTCTCGACGGACGGGAACGCCGTCCTCCGCCTCGAGGGGGAGACCTGGGAGAGCCTGATGGCGGGCTGGAGCGCGAAACTCCGCCGCGACCTCCGCTCGGACGAGAGAAAGCTCGCCGAGCGGCACGGGCTCGCCTTCCGGCTCGCGACGCGCGAGACCCTCGACGCCGATCTGGACTCGCTGTTCGCGCTGCACCGCGAGCGCTGGCCGAAGTCCGCGTTCGGCGACCGAGAGGCGTTCCACCGTGAGTTCGCCACGCTCGCGCTCGAGCGCGGCTGGCTGCGGCTCTGGTTCCTCGAGCTCGAGGGGAAACCGGCAGCGTGCTGGCACGGCTTCCGCTTCGAGGGGATCGAGTCGCACTACCAGGTCGGACGTGACCCGGCCTGGGACAAATGGGGGATCGGGACGCTGCTCTCGGGGCACACGATCCGCGAGGCCGTGGCCGACGGAATCCGCGAATACCGGTTCCTCCGCGGTAACGAGAGCTACAAGTACCGCTTCGCGAAGGAGGATCCGGGGCTCGTGACGATCGGCCTCACCCGCGGCGTCGTCGGACGCGCGGCGCTCGCCGGAGCCGTCGCGGCCCGCGGCGCCCGGCAGCGGTTGAGAGCGCGCGCGTAACCGTTCGGGGCGGTCGCCCGTTGTCTGTGTGTGAGGCCCCTCCCGTTGCCCTCCCGGTTCGTCCCGACCGCGCTCGTAGCCGCGTTCGCGGTGTTCCTCGCTACCGGCGTGTCGGCGAGCGCGACGGTCGCCCAGCCGAACGACCTCTTCGTGAACGCGCAGGTCCTCACCGGGTCGAGCGGCACGGTCACGGGCTCCACGGCCGGGGCCACGAAGGAAGCAGGCGAGCCCTCGAACGCGGGCAACGCGGGTGGGCACTCGATCTGGTACCGGTGGGCGGCTCCCGCCTCCGGCACCGCGACGATCGACCTCTCCGGGTCGACGTTCGACACGACGCTGGGCGTCTACACCGGCTCGTCCGTCTCGGCGCTCACCACGATCGCGTCCAACGACGACGCGAGCTCCACGGTCACCTGGAGCCGCGTCTCGTTTGCCGCCACGTCCGGGACGACCTACTCGATCGAGGTCGACGGCTACAACGACCAGTTCGGCTCGGTCACGCTCAACTGGAGCCTCGCCGGCGCGCCTGCACCCGCTCCCGCGGCGGCTCCGGACACGACGATCACGTCGGGCCCGGCCGCTTCGACGACGAGTACGTCGGCGAGCTTCTCGTTCACCTCGACGGCGTCGGGCGCGACGTTCGACTGCGCGCTCGACGGCGCCGCGTTCGCGGCTTGCACGACGCCGAAGGCCTACAGCGGCCTCGCGGTCGGTTCGCACACCTTCCAGGTTCGCTCCCGCGACAGCGCCGGCACCGTCGACCCGTCGCCTGCGAGCCAGACCTGGACGATCACGGCTCCCGCGGCGGCTCCGGACACGACGATCACGTCGGGCCCGGCCGCTTCGACGACGAGTACGTCGGCGAGCTTCTCGTTCACCTCGACGGCGTCGGGCGCGACGTTCGACTGCGCGCTCGACGGCGCCGCGTTCGCGGCTTGCACGACGCCGAAGGCCTACAGCGGCCTCGCGGTCGGTTCGCACACCTTCCAGGTTCGCTCCCGCGACAGCGCCGGCACCGTCGACCCGTCGCCTGCGAGCCAGACCTGGACGATCACGGCTCCTTCTACCTCGGGCGCGCCCGCGAACGACCTGTTCGCGAACGCGCAGGCGCTCCCCGCCGACTCCGGCACGCTCACCGGCTCGACTGTCGGGGCGACGAAGGAGACCGGTGAGCCCGCGAACGCCGGCAACGTCGGCGGGCACTCGATCTGGTACCGCTGGACGCCGTCGGTCTCGGGCACGGCCTCGATCGACACCTCCGGCTCGAGCTTCGACACGACGCTCGGCGTGTACACCGGTACGACCGTCTCGACGCTCACGACGATCGCGTCGAACGACGACGCGAACGGGAGCGTCGTCTACAGCCGCGTCTCCTTCGCGGCGACCGCGGGCACGGCGTACTCGATCGAGGTCGACGGCTACAGCGGCCGGTACGGGTCGGTCGTCCTCAACTGGGCCCTCGCCGCGGCGCCCGCGCCGAGCAGCGACCCGGTCGTCGTCGCCGCGGGTGACATCCACGCGGGTTGCGCGGGCTTGGATCAGTCTGCGGCGACCGCCGCGATCGTCGACGCGATCCCCGGCACGGTCGCGCCGCTGGGCGACTCGACCGACAACGGCTCCGCCACGCAGTTCACGAATTGCTACGGCCCGACGTGGGGTCGGTTCATGGCGCGCACGCGGCCCGCCGCCGGCAACCACGAGTACGACACGCTGAACGCAACGCCCTACTACAACTACTTCGGCACCGCGGCCGGAGATCCCAAGAAGGGCTACTACAGCTACGACATCGGCTCCTGGCACGTCGTCGTCCTGAACAGCATCTGCAATCAGATCGGCGGCTGCGACGCGAACTCGGCGCAGGCTCGCTGGCTCACTCAGGACCTCGCGGCGCACCCCGCCTCCTGCACGCTGGCCTACTTCCACCACCCGCTCTTCACCTCGACGCCGATCCCGGACGAGGGGTCTGTCGCCGGCCTCTGGCAGGCGCTCTACAACGGCGGCGCCGACGTCGTCCTGAACGCCCACTCGCGCGTGTACGAGCGGTTCGCGCCGCAAACCCCCGGCGGCGTCGCCGACCCGGCGCGCGGCATCCGCGAGTTCATCGTCGGAACCGGCGGCGGGGCGCTCCACACGGCCTATACGCCCGCCGCGAACAGCGAGCTCTGGCACACCGGCTCGTTCGGCGTGATCAAGCTGACGCTCCACGCATCGAGCTACGACTGGCAGTTCGTGGCGACGGCTGGCGACAGCTTCACGGATTCCGGCACGACCGCCTGCCACTAGGCCGGTAGCGCTTGCCGGGTCCAGCGGCCGGTCTCGGCCTGTGACGTTTTCCGATTCGGAAACGACCCGTTTCCAAAAGGTCTTTTTATGATTTTCAAAGATGGGACACCTAGTAACGAACGATGGGTCGCCCGGCTCATGAAATGCACCTCGCACGCTTCGAAGATGGGGACAGATGCGCCGCGCCGTCCTCCTTCTCGTCGTTCTCCTTCTCGCCGGCTCGGCGGGGAACGCCTCGGCCGCCGATCGCACCAGCCCGGCCGCGAAGCGAGCGCACGCCGCGGCGCGCGCCAAGGCGAAGAAGGCGCACGTCACTCGGCTGCGCGCCCTCGCGTCGAGCTCCGGCGTCCTCTCGAACGGCAACTTCGAAGGAACGCTCGGCGGCTGGAACGGGTACAACGCGAGCCTCTCGCTCGCGAGTGACGGCGTCTCCGGTCCCGGAGCCGCGCTCGTCAAGCTCTCCAACAAGTCGTCGAACTTCTCCATCTACACGACGCCGATGCCGGTCTCGAGCACGGCGGCCTCGACGCTGTACACCGGCAACGGATGGGTGCGCAGCGCCGTCGCGGGGCGCAAGCTCTGCCTGCGGATCCGCGAATGGTCCGGCGCGACGGTCGTCGGCTCGGCGCAGTCGTGCGTCACGAGCGCGAGCGCCTGGCAGCCGTTCCCGGCCCTCACCTACCTGACGCTCGCGGACGGCCACGGCCTCGACCTCTACGTCTACGAGACCGGCTCGGTCCGCGGCGACAGCTTCGAGACGGACGGCATCGGCCTCGACGCGTCCGCTCCCGCTCCCGCCCCCGCTCCGACCCCGACGCCCACCTCGCCGCTCGCCGCGCCGACCGGCTTCGCCGCGCAGAACGTCGGCGCCACGAGCCTCACGCTCACCTGGACGCCGAGCACCGACACGCGCGTCGTCTCGTACACGGTGCTCCGCGACGGCGCCGTGGTCGGCACGACGAGCGGCTCTTCGTACGCGACCGCGTCGCTCACGTGCGCCACGTCGTACGGCTTCGCCGTCCGCGGCCTGGACGCGAACGGAGCGGCCTCGAGCGACGTCACGACGTCCGCGGTCACCGCCGCCTGCGCGCCGACGCCGACGCCGACGCCGACCGGAACGTGCACGAAGTTCGCGTCGACCACAGGGAACGACGCCGGCGCCGGCAGCGCATCGGATCCGTTCCGGACCGCCCAGCACCTCTTCGACTCGTTGTCGGCGGGCCAGACGGGCTGCCTCCAACCCGGCACCTACACGGGCGACATCAAGGTCTCGACCGGCGGCGCCGCGGGCTCGCCGATCACGCTGACGAGCGCTACGTCGCCGCGCGCCATGATCTTCGGCCGCGTCTGGGTCGCGGACTCGGCCAACGACGTCGTCGTCAAGGGCCTCAACCTCGACGCGCGGATGGCGAACGGGCTCCCGAGCGTGATCGTCAACGGCGACCGCGTCACGTTCAGCGGCAACGACGTCACGAACGGGCACACGGGGATTTGCTTCGACCTCGGCAGCGACTCCGGCTACGGGATCGCGTACGACGACGTGATCGACGGCAACCGCATCCACGACTGTGGCCGCCTGCCGTCGGTCAACCTCGACCACGGCGTGTACGTCGGCGTCGCGCGGAACACGCGGGTCACGAACAACGTCATCTTCGACAACACCGACCGCGGCGTCCAGCTCTTCCCCGACGCGCAGGGCACGCTCGTCGCCCACAACGTGATCGACGCGAACGGGGAGGGCGTGATCTTCTCCGGCGAGGGCTCGAGCGCCTCGAGCAACAATCACGTCACCCAGAACGTGATCACGAACTCGTCCATCCGCCACAACGTCGAGTCGTACTACGGCTCCGTGGTCGGCAGCGGCAACGTCGCCGACTTCAACTGCCTCTGGAACGCGGCCCAGGGGAACGTCGGCGACCAGATCGGGTTCATCGCCGTGAGCAATCTCGCCGTCGATCCGCTCTACACGAACCGCGCCGGCAAGGACTTCCGCCTCTCCGCCGGCAGCCCGTGCAGCGCCTATGGCCCGCCGGCCGGAACGCCGGCGCTCGTTCCCTTCTCGTAGGAGCTTCTTAGAGCTCGTTCCGGAATGAAACGCTGTGCCGCCGGGCCGCGCTGCGCGGCGCCTGGCTGTGTCCTCGGTCGCGCCCATAGCTTCAGCTATGAGCGCTCCCTGCGTCCGTGCCAGGCACCACGCATCGCAGCCCGTCAGCGAGGTCTCATTCCGAAACGAGCTCTTAGTCCCGCCACGGCCTGGCGAAGGGCCAGCGCACGAGTCCCGCGAGGTTCCCCAGGGCCCACGCGGCGTGCATCGTCGCGAAGACCGCCGGGAGCAGCAGCGCGGCGCGGCCGAGACCGCGGCCGGCGCGGACGCTAGCGACCGCCAGGCCGGCGGCGTAGGCGACGACCGCGGCGAGGAGAGGCCACGGCCGGAGCGGGGCCAGCGTCACGAGGCCGGCGAGCCCGACGAGCCCGGCCGCGGGGACGAGGTGCCGCGCCCTGATCGACGCCGGATGCTTGGCCATCGTCCGCGCCTTGAACCAGCCGTAGCGGACGAACTGTCGTGCGAGCCCGCGGAACGTGTCACGCGGGATGTACGCGAAGGAGACGTCCGGCAGGATGAAGACGCGCCCGCCGGCGCGCCGCAGCCGGTAGTTCGCCTCGTAGTCCTGGTTCGCCAGCTGCGCCTCGTCGAAGCCGCCGATCGCGCGGAGGGCGTCGATCCGGTACGAGCCGCACGGGACCGAGGCGACCTCGCGCGGCGCGGGAGGCCTCCGCCACGAGCCGGCATTGCCCATCGCGAAGGGCGATGCGAACGCCGCCGCGACGGCGCGCTGGACGGGCTTCCCGCCGACCGCGCGAACCCAGCCGCCGACGAGCTCGGCGCCCAGCTCGACGTTCGACTCGACGTTCCGGCGCACGTAGTTCGGCTCCGGCACCGAGTGCGCGTCGACGCGGACGAGGTAGTCGCCGCGTGCGAGGTCGAGCGCGCGGTTGAGGGCGGCGGGAACGGAGCGGCGCGGATTGTCCTCGAGCCGGATCTGGACGGAGGCCTTCGCGGCGACTTCCGCGACGATCTTGCGGGTGGCGTCGACGGAGCCGCCGTCGAGGACGATCACCTCGAAGCGGTCGTGCGGCAGGTCCTGCGCGAGCAGCCCTTCGAGGCACGCCCGGATCGCCGCCTCCTCGTTCCGGGCCGGGACGACGACGGTCGCGAACGGCAGCGGAGCCACCGGCCGAACGTTATAGCGTTGCGCCGATGCGGCTCGGTGTCTACGCGGATCTCGTCTACCGGCAGGAAGGGGAGACGATCTCGACGGACCGGGCCTTCATCCTCTTCGTCGCGGGGCTGGCCGAGCGCGTCGGCGAGGTCGTCCTGATCGGCCGGCTCGACCCGGTTCCCGGTCACTCCGTCTACGTGCTTCCGCGCGAGGGGATCAGCCTCGTCCCGCTGCCGCACTACCGCAGCGTCAAGGACGTGGTCGGGGTCGTCCGCGCGCTGCGAGGGTCGCGCAAGGTTTTCGCCGCCGAGCTCGACCGGCTCGACGCGGTGTGGCTCTTCGGGCCGTATCCGGTCTCGCTGCTCTATGCGTGGATGTGCCTTCGGCGTGGCAAGCCCTTCTTCCTGGGCGTGCGGCAGGACTTCCCCGAGTACGTGCGCAACCGCCTCCCGAGCCGCCGCTGGCTCTGGGCCGTCGTCGTCGCGCACGCGTTCGAGCTCGCATACCGCCGGCTCGCGCGGCGCGTCCCCGCGGTCGTCGTCGGCGAGGCGCTCGGCCGCAAGTACCCGGGCTCGCTCGCGACGGGGTTCTCGCTGATCCGCGCCGGCGACGTCGTGCCCGTCGACGAGGCGCTCGCGAAGAGCTGGGACGGCGAGCTGCGGCTGCTGACGGTCGGTCGCATCGACGTGGAGAAGAACCCGCTGCTCCTGCCCGAGGTGCTGGCCGGGCTGCCCGGCTGGCGGCTCACGGTCGTCGGCACGGGGCCGCTGGCGGGCGCGCTCGAGCGGCGTGCGGCCGAGCTCGGCGTCGCCGATCGGATCGAGCTCGCAGGCTACGTCCCCAGCGGCCCGGACCTGTGGGCGCTCTACCGCGGCAGTCACGCGTTCCTGCACATCTCGTTCACCGAGGGGCTGCCCCAGGTGCTGTTCGAGGCGCAGGCGGCGGGCCTCCCCGTCGTCGCCACCGACGTCGGCGGCGTGCGCGCCGCGCTCGAGGACGGCCGCACGGGACTGCTCGTCGCGCCCGGCCGCGCGGACCTCGCCCGCGACGCGCTCGAGCGGCTACGCGCCGATCCGGCGCTGCGCGAGCAGCTCGTCCGCTCCGGGCTCGAGCACGCGGCGCGCGAGACGATGGACGCTCAGCTGGCGCGGATCGCCGAGCTCTTCCGCTCCGCCGTCCAGGCCTCCTGACGCCCGCGCCGGCTCCGCTCGAAGAGCTCCTCGTACAGCCGCCCGATCCGCTCGACCATCACGTCGAGGTCGAACTCGGCGCGCTGCCGCTCGCGGCCGCGGCGCCCCATCTCGGCCGCGCGCTCGGGGTCTCGGAGGACCGCCGCGATCGCCGCGCCGAGCGCCTCCGGGTCCTGCCGCTCGACGAGCAGCCCGTGAACGCCGTCGTCGATCAGGTCGGGCACGCCGCCGACCCGCGTCGCGACGACCGGCTTCCCCGCCGCCATGTACTCCATCACCGCGAGCGGGCTGCCCTCGAAGTCGGACGACGAGACGGCGACGTCGATCGCGGCGAGCACGTCGGGCACGTCGCGCCGCAGGCCGATCAGGTGGACGCTCGACTCGAGCCCGAGTCCGGCGATCAGCTCCCTGAGCGGCTCCTTCTCGGGGCCGCCGCCCGCGATCAGCACATGCGCGTTCGGGAAGTCGCGGACGACCGCCGCGGCGGCGCGCACGAGCACGTCGAGCGCCTTCTGGGGCCGGAGGATGCCGATCGTGCCGACCACAGGAGCGTCCGGCGGGATCCCGAGCTCGGCGCGGACGTCCTTGCCGCTCGGCGGCGCCAGCGGCGCGATCCCGTTCGGGAGGAAGAGCGTGTCGGCAGGGGAGATCCGCTCGAGCTCGTGCATGCGCCGCTCGTCCTCGCGCGAGACGGCGACGAACACGTCGGCTCCGCGCGCAATCACCTCGCGGTCGACGAGCTTCCGCAGCCGCCGCCCCTCGAACGACCATGTGTGCTCGTGGGCGACGATCACCGGCACGCGGGCGAGCCTGCCCCAGAGGACGCTCCAGGCGTTCGAGCCGAACATGTGCGCGTGGACGACGTCGATTCGCTCGCGGCGAAGGAGCGAGACGAGCGGCCGCCACGCAGGGAGATCGAACGTGCCTCCGCGGTCGAGCATCAGCACCGGGATCCCGGCCTCGGCGAACTCCTCGAGGAAGTCCGGCCGCTGCTCCTGCTTCGTCGCGCAGATCCTGCGCTCGAACCGCTCGGGATCGAGCCGGAGCGTGATCTCGCACGCGAGCTTCTCGGCGCCGCCGTAGGCCCGGAAGCCCTCGACCAGCGTGAGCACGCGGAGCCTGCGGCTCATGCGGACGGCCGCAGGGAGCGGAGGTCGGCGACGCGGAGCTCGCGCGTCGCGAGCAGCACGGCGAGGAACGCGAGCGGCCCGCCGAGGCCGCCCGCGAGCCAGCGCCAGAGCTCGAGGTGCGAGGAGGTGCCGAGCGCGAGCAGGACGGCGGCCATCACCGCGGCGGCGAGCAGCGAGCGACCGACCGCGAGGAGGAGGGGGCGGAGCGGGAGGTCGATCACGCGGCGGCAGGCCCAGAGATGCGCGGGACTGTAGAGCAGGTAGCCCACGTCGGTCCCGATCGCGGCGCCGACGATCCCGATCCGCGGGATCAGCACGAGGTCGATGCCGAGCGCGATCAGGACGGTCACGACCGCGATCGGGACCCGCCGCCGCGCCTCGCCGAGGTAATTGATCCCCAGCGAGAGGAGCGCGGCAGGCCCGGACATGTAGACGAACGGCGCGAGCGCGCGCAGCACGTCGGCGGACTCGCCGTAGCCGCCGCCGAGCGTCAGACGGGCGATCGGGTCGGCCCAGACGACGAGCGGCGCCACGGTGAACGCCTGGAAGAGGAGGAGGTAGCGCAGCGCTCTCACGAAGGCGGCCACGTTCGGTCCATCTCGGCGGTGCCGGGCGAGTCGCGGGGCGACGCCGTTCGCGATCGCGAGGCCGGGATAGTGGAGCAGCACCAGCAGCCGCATCGGCGCGTTGAAGACGCCGACCGCGCTCGTCGTCAGGAAGGCGCCGATCAGGACGGAGTCGATCTGCGAGAAGAGGATGAACGAGCCGTCGATCACCATCAGCGCGGCGGCGTAGCGCCCGAGCCCTTCGGTCCGCGGGCCCGCCGCGCGGCGCAGCGAGAGGACCGAGCTGCCGAGCAGGCGGGTCGTGAGCACGAGGCCGAGCAGGGCCCCGAGGACGTAGCCGGCCGCCCTGCCGAACATCGCGCCCGTCGCGCCGGCGCCGAGCAACACGAGGCCGATGCTCGCGCCGGTCTCGATCGCGCTCTCGGAGGCGACGATCGCGAAGCTCGCCGACGCCTTGGCCTGGGCGACGAACGAGTTCCGGAAGAACGCGAACATGCTCTGCCCGAACAGCGAGACCGCCGCCCCGCGGAGCGGCCAGGCGAGCGAATGGTCGCCGTAGGCGGAGGCGATCGTGCCGGCGAGCGCAACGAGCCCCAGCGAGACGAGCCCGGCGAAGACGATCTTCAGGCGCAGCGCCTCCCGGGTCACGCGTGCGATCGCGGGGCGGTCGCCGCGGTGCTCGGCAATGAAGCGCGCGGCCGACGCGGCCAGGCCGAAGTCCGCCGGCAGCGCGACGAGCGACGCGAGCGAGAGCGCAAGCGCGAACGCCCCGTAGCCGTGTGCTCCGAGGGAGCGGACGAGGAAGAGGGTGAGCACGGCCGTGAAGGCCGCGGTCGTCACCTGGACGGCGAACGCGAACGCGGTGTTCCGCGCGATGCTGTCGCCGCCTGCACGGGGTTCCTCGCCGCCCACGCGCGCCGACCCTATCCTAGAAACCCGTGCTCGATCTCCACTCGCACATTCTTCCCGGGCTGGACGACGGCGTCGGCTCGATCGAAGAGGCGGTGGCGCTGGCGCAGAGCGCGCTCGCCGACGGGATCGGGACGATCGCGGCGACGCCACACGTCCGGGCGGACTACCCGACGACGCCGGAGCGGATGGAGCGGGGCGTCGAAGAGCTTCGTGCCGCGCTCGCGGGCGCGGGCGTGCAGATCGAGCTCCTCTGCGGGGGCGAGGTCGACATCGAGCAGATGAGCCGGCTCTCCGACGGCGACCTGCGCCGGTTCACGATCGCGCAGACCGGCCGCTACCTGCTCGTGGAGTTCCCGTACAGCGGCTGGCCGCTGGGGCTCGAGGCCGTCGCGGGGTCCCTGCGCAACCTCGGGATCGTCCCGATCTTCGCCCATCCGGAGCGCAGCCGCGTCGTCCAGGCCGACCCGCGCCGCGTGGCGACGCTCGTCGAGGAGGGCGGCCTCGTCCAGATGACCGCCGCGTCGCTCGACGGCCGGCTCGGCCGCTCGACCCGCGCGGCCGCGCGCGAGCTGCTCGACCTCGGGCTCGTCGACCTGCTCGCGAGCGACGCGCACTCGCCCGACCTCCGTGCCGTTGGTCTCTCGGCGGCCGCCGCGGAGGTCGGAGACCCGGGCCTCGCCCGCCATCTCACCGTCGACGTGCCCGCGGCGGTGGCCGCGGGCGAGCCGCTCCCCGGACGCCCGGCACCGGTGCGGCGCAGGCGCCGGCTCCGCCGCCGACCGAAATCGGAATAATGGATCCCTTGCACGAAGCCGTCACAGCCAGGAGAGCCGGGGTCCGATGAGCATGCGTGCCGCCGAGTTCGGCGACGAGCGCCAGGGCGCCGCCAACTACCTCGACGCACTGCGGGAGCACTGGCTCCTGATTGGCGCGATCGTGACGGTCGCGGTCGCCACGGCAGCCGCCTACTCGTACACGGCGACGAAGCAGTACGAGGCCGGCGCCGACCTGCTCGTGACGCCGATCTCGTCGACCGACCAGACCTACGTCGGTATTCCCGGCCTGCTGCGCGAGACCGACCAGGGCCGTGCCGTCCTCACCGCCGCACGGCTCGTCCGCTCGGCGGCGATCGCCGAGCGCGTCGACCGCAAGCTCGGCGTGAGCTGGACGCGCGAGCAGACGATCGGAGCCGTCATCGTCACGCCGCTCGGCCAGAGCAACATCGTCACGATCGTCGGCAAGGCGTCGAGCCCGCAGCGCGCCGCCGACATCGCGAACGCGTTCGCGGACGAGCTCGTCGCCGACCGCACCGAGCTCTTCCAGGCGCAGCTGCGCGACGTCGTCAGCGGCCTCCGCGGCGAGCTCCGCACGATCCCGCAGTCGCAGCAGAACCTCGGCCTCGGTGCGGGCTTGTCGGGCCGCCTCGCCGCGCTCCTTCCGCTCGTCGGGAAGAACGACCCGACGCTTCAGGTCTCGGGCCACGCGACCGCGCCGGTCACCCCTGTCTGGCCGCGGCCGGTGCTCAGCATCGCGATTGCGCTGATCGCCGCGTCGCTCCTCGGCGTCGGCATCGCGGTCGGGCTCGAGCTGATCTCGCCGCGCGTGAACCGCGAGGAGGAGCTCCTGCTCCGCCAGCGGCTGCCGATCCTCGCCCGTGTCCCGCGGATGCGGCGCGGCGCCGTCAAGAACTACCTGCGCGGGGACACGCCGCTGCCCGGAGCCGTCCGCGAGGCGTACCGCACCCTGCGCGCGAGCCTCGCGAACGCCGGGCCGGACGACGGGTTCCCGCACACGATCCTCGTCACGAGCGCCATCCCCGGCGAGGCGAAGACGATGACGTCGGTGAACATCGCGACGACGCTCGCCAACGCGGGCCTGCGCGTGATCCTGATCGACGGCGACCTGCGCCGGCCGATGGTGGCGACGGTCTTCGGGATCGCGTCGAGCCGCAGCGGCTTCGCGCAGGTGCTCGAGGGCCGGGCGCGGCCGGAGGACGTGCTCGTGCCGGCGCCGGGCTCGCGCGACCAGCTCCGCCTCCTGCTCGCGAGCCCGGAGCACGCGCACCTCGTCGACCTGCTCCAGCCCAGGCGAATCGAGGGGGTGCTCGCCGAGCTCCGGCTGCTCGCCGACGTCGTCGTGATCGACTCTGCGCCGCTGACCGAGGTTGCGGATGCGCTCAACCTCGCCGACCAGGTCGACGCCGTCGTCGTCGCCGTCCGGCTGGGCCGCTCGCGTCGCGACAAGCTGAACGAGCTGCGGCGGATGCTGGCGCGTCGCGGCGTCTCGCCGGTGGGCTTCGTCGTCACGACGAAGAGCCGCCCGCGCCGTGGCGAGGGCTACTACTACGGCCGCGACGCCGAGAAGAGCACCCGGTCGCGGCAGCCCCTCCCGGCAGAGCAGCAGCCCGAGCCCGTCGCCGCCCCGGCGCCACGCGCCGAGGCCGACGACCTCTAGCCGAGAGCCCGCCAGACGTCGCGCGCGATCTCGGCGCAGAGCTCCTCGCG
>DAISLG010000028.1:0-15567 GCA_036820565.1 Gaiellaceae bacterium
TCAGGCATAGATGTTCTTCAAAGCGTCCTCGGGCCTCGGGTCGGTGCCGTTCTTCGCGAACTCGAGCGAGGCGTCGACCAGCTCCTGCACCTCGGCGTCCATCTGCTCGAAGTCGGCGTCGGCGACGTCGAGCGCCGCGCGCAGCAGCTCGATCGGGTCGCGCGTCTCGCGCAGCTCCTGCTGCTGGCCCTTCGGGCGGTAGACCTGCGGGTCGCCGATGTAGTGGCCGACGAGCCGCTCGCACTCGACGTCGAGGAAGACCGGGCCCCTGCCGTCGCGGGCGTGGGCGAGCGCCTTCTGCGCCGCCTCGTAGACCTCCTCCACGTTCTGGCCGTCGACCTTGATCGCCTTCATCCCGAACGCGAGGGCGCGCTGCGACATGTCCGTGATCGGCATGTGCTGCGTGGACGGGGTCGACTCGGACCAGCGGTTGTTCTCGCAGACGAAGACGGCTGGGACGGTCCAGAGCTGGGCGAGGTTGAGCGCCTCGTGGAAGGTGCCGATGTTCGTCGCGCCGTCGCCGAAGAACGCGACCGCGACGCGCGGCTCCTTGCGGAACTTGAAGGCGAGCGCGGCGCCGGTGATCGCGGGCAGCCCGCCGCCGACGACGGCGTTCGCGCCGAGGTTCCCGCGCTCGACGTCGTAGAGGTGCATCGAGCCGCCGTAGCCGTGCGAGCAGCCCTCGAGCTTCCCGTACAGCTCGGCCATCACCTCGTTCGGGTGCGTCCCCTTGGCGATCGTGTGGCCGTGCGCGCGATGCGTGGAGGCGATCACGTCGCCCTCCTCGAGCGCGCGGCAGACGCCGACCGCCACCGCCTCCTGTCCGATCGCGAGGTGCAGGAACCCCGGGAGCTCCCCGGCGCGGAACTGCTCCTCGACCTTCTCCTCGAAGCGCCGGATCAGGAGCATCTCGCGGAGGAAGTCGCGCAGCCGCTCCTCGGACAGCGTCCGCTTCTTCTCGACCTTGGCCACGAGGACTGAGTTTATGCTCAGGGCCATGGCACTCGCCGACCAGTGGCGCACGATCGAATCTGGGCTCCCCGACGGCTGGGGCGACGCGCGTGTGCTCCTGACGATCGCGGACGCCGGGAACTGCGACCGCGCCGCGGCGATGCTCGGCCCCGCCAACCCGTGGCGGGGGGGCAAGACGCTGCGCTTCCACGCGGCGCGGAACGGCTCCGCACCGAGCCCGGAGGCCGTGCGCAGGCTGCTCCGGCGGCTCGACTACGAGGGCATCGCCGGCGAGCTCGAGCTCGTCTCCTCGGACGCCGCCGTCGCCCGGCCGGAGACGGTGCGGACCTCGCTCGCAGCCTCGTGGCAGGCGGCGCTCGAGACGCTGCCGTCCGACTGGAGCGACGTCTACGCCGAGATCGAGCTGGCCTCCTCCGACCATCTCGAGCGTTGCGCGCTCCTGCTCGCGCCCGTCAATCCCGCCCGGCACGGCTCGAGGCCCGGCTACCGGTTCCGCTGCGCGCGGCGCTTCGGCTACGGCGCCTCGCCCGGCATGGTCGCGCGCTGCCTCGAGCGCTGCGACGCGGAGAAGATCCGCGGCGAGGTGCGGATCGTCCGCGCGCTCTCGGACACGCACAACGCCTACACGCAGGGCCCCGTCTGGTACCTCGGCGGCAAGGCCGTATGAGCGATCCGGTCTCCTGGCTGATGATCGAGCCCGGCTGGAAGGTCGCGGCCGCGGACGGCAGCGAGGCCGGGCACGTCGACGAGGTGATCGCCGACGAGGGCAAGGACATCTTCAGCGGCCTTGCGATCCACACCTCCCTCCTGAAGGCGTCGAAGTTCGTCCCCTCGGAGCGGGTCGTGCGCATCGTCGAGGGGCGGGTCGAGCTCGACCTCTCGACCGACGAGATCGCCGCGCTCGACGAGACCCGCTAGCCCGTGGAGCTCGCCTTCGCGCCGGCAGTCGAGCAGGCGCGGCTCGTGCGGAACGGCGAGGTCAGCCCGGTCGAGCTCGTCGAGACCTACCTCGAGCGGATCGGCCGGCTCGACCCGCAGCTGAACTCCTACGTGACGGTCTGCGGCGAGGAGGCGCTCGCCGAGGCGCGTGAGGACGAGGCGGCTGCCGCGCACGAGCGCGAGCTGCTGCCGCCCTTCCACGGCGTCCCGATCTCGATCAAGGACCTGAACGAGGTCGCCGGCGTCCGCACGACCTTCTCGTCGCGCGCGTTCGCCGACAACGTCCCCGAGTTCGACGGCGCGACCGTGCGGCGGCTCCGGTCGGCCGGGTTCATCGTCCTCGGCAAGACGAATACGCCCGAGTTCGGGACGATCCCGCTCACCCACTCGGAGCTGAACGGGATCTGCCGCAACCCGTGGGCGCCCGACCGAACGCCGGGCGGCTCGAGCGGCGGCGCGGCCTCGGCGCTGGGGGCGGGGCTCTGCGGGATCGCGCACGGGAGCGACGGCGGCGGCTCGATCCGGATCCCCGCCTCGTGCTGCGGCCTCTTCGGGATCAAGCCCTCGCGCGGCCGCGTCTCCCGCGCGCCCTACGGCGACCTGAACGGGCTCTCGACCTCGGGCCCGCTCAGCCGCACGGTCGCCGACGCGGCCGCGTTCCTGGACATCGTCCAGGGCTACGAGGCGGGCGACCCGTATCCCGCACCGCCGCCGCAGCGGCCCTACGCGGACGAGGTCGGCGCCGAGCCGGGGCGCCTGCGGATCGCCTGGACGGCCGAACCTCCGGTCGACGTGCCGGTCGACGCTGCCTGCCGGGCGGCGGTCGAGGACGCCGCTGTCCTGCTCGCCGAACTCGGTCACGAGGTCGAGGAGCAGGCGCCGCCCTGGCGCAACCCGGAGCTCGACGAGCTGTTCATGATCCTCTGGCAGCCGATCCCGGCGATCTCGGGCGTCATCGACCGCTCGCTGCTGACTCCGCTGAACCGGGCGCTCGCGGAAGCGTCGCTGGGGACATCCTCGCCGCAGTACCTCGTCGCGCTGGCGCGGCTCCAGACCTACGCGCGCCAGGTCGTCCGCTTCTGGGACGACGTCGACCTGGTGTTGACGCCGACGCTCGCGCTGCCGCCCGTCCCGGTCGGCTGGCTCGACGAGGAGCCCGAGCCGCTCGACGGCTTCCGCAAGGCGATCCGGTTCACGCCGTTCACGCCGGCGGTCAACCTGACCGGGCAGCCCGCCGTCTCGCTGCCGCTCGGGTGGGCGGACGACGGCCTCCCGATCGGCGTTCAGCTGATCGGCGCGCCGCTCGAGGAGGACGTGCTCTTCCGCGTCTCCGCGCAGGTCGAGGCGGCGCGGCCCTGGGCCGACCGGCGACCCCCGGTCACCTAGGCGTGGCGCGCACCGCGCCCTAAGGTCTACGCGTGGACCGCCCGGACATCCAGTACACGCGAACCGGCGACCTCTTCATCGCCTACCAGACCGTCGGCGCGGGACCTCTCGACCTCGTGATCGTGCCGGGGATCATCTCCAACCTCGAGTACGCGTGGGAGATGCCCGAACTCGTCGCCTTCTACCAGCGCCTCACCGAGACGTCGCGGCTGATCCTGTTCGACAAGCGCGGCATGGGCCTTTCCGATCGAGCTGCCGGGATCCGGCCTCTGGAGGAGCGCATGGACGACCTCACCGCCGTCCTCGACGCGCTCGGCTCGGAACGGGTTGTCCTCTTCGGCGCCGGCGACGGCGGCGCGATGGCGGCGCTGTTCGCTGCCAGCTACCCCGAACGCACTTCCGCGCTCATCCTGTGGGCTGCGGCGCCGCGGATGGCGTGGGCGCCGGACTACCCGTGGGGGCTCAAGCCGAACGACGCGCGCGCCTACATCGCCGCGGCGGAGCGCCTGCTCGAGCGCGACGCGTTCCGTGCGATCGCGGAACGGTTCGCGCCGACCACGGCCGCCGACGAGGGGGCGCTGCGACGCAGCCTCACGTACGCCCGCCTCAGCGTCAGCCCCGGCGCCTGGCGCGACTATCGGCAGATGATCGTCGAGATCGACGTCCGGCAGGTTCTCCCCGTGATCCGCGTGCCGACGCTCGTCCTGCACCGGAACGGCGACCGCGTGCTCGACCCCGAGGTCAGCCGCTATGTCGCCCGGACAATTCCGGGCGCGCGCTACGTGGAGCTCGACGGCGTCGACAACGTGCCGTGGGTGGGAGACGCCGAGCCGGTCGCGCGCGAGATCGGGTCGTTCCTGACTGCACTCGACACGACGCCCGACGACGGCGAGGACACGGACCGCGTACTGGCCACGGTCTTGTTCACCGACATCGTCGGGTCGACCGCCCGCGCCGCGGAGATCGGCGACCGCGAATGGCGCACGCTGCTCGAGCGGCACAACGCGCTCCTGCGCGCGCAGCTCGCGCGCTTCCGCGGCCGCGAGCTCGACAGCGCCGGCGACGGCGTCTTCGCCGTGTTCGACGGACCTGCGCGGGCGATCCGGTGCGCGCGCTCGATCACCGATACCGTCCGCGAGCTCGGCCTGGAGGTTCGCGCTGGGCTGCACACGGGCGAGGTCGAAATGGCGAACGGTTCGGTACGCGGGATCGCCGTCCACATCGGCGCACGCGTCGCGGCCCGGGCCGGGCCGGGCGAGGTACTCGTGTCGCGAACGGTGCGGGATCTCGTCGCCGGCTCCGGCCTCGACTTCGAGACCCGTGGCGCGGCGGAGCTGAAGGGCGTCCCTGGCGAGTGGGAGCTGTTCGCGGTCCGGCCGTGAGCGTCTACCCGAGGGCCTCGGCAAGCTCGCGCGCGAGCGCCTGCGCCTTGCGCGCGTCGCCTGCGATCACGAGGCAGGTGTCGTCCCCTGCGAGCGTGCCGACGACGTGCTCGTGCCCGAGGCGGTCGATCGCCCGCGCGACCGCGGGTGCGGAGCCGAGCTCGGAGCGGATCACGACGATGTTCTGCGCCGCCGTCACCTCCCGCGCGAACTGGCGGAGCACGGCAGCGAGCGTCGCGCGCGGGTCCGCGCGGGTCGCGCGCTGCGGGAGCACGTAGCGCGGCCGGCCGAGCGAGTCGCGCGCCTTCTCGAGCCGGAGCTCCCGGATGTCGCGCGAGATGGTCGCCTGCGTGACACGGCAGCCGGCCCCGGCGAGGGCCGCCAGCAACTCGTGCTGCGTCCCGAGCGCCATCCTCGTGACGAGGCTGCCGATCAGCCGCTGCCGCTCGGACTTCGAGAGCGGGTCCTGCATCCTGTGGAGCATATGTTTGCGGCCGCCCCGCGACGGTAAGCAGTTGCCCATGTTGCGGAAGCTCTCATGGACCGCGCTCTACGCCACGCTCGGCGCGGCCTCGACGATGGCCGCCCGCCGGTTGGCCTCGCGGATCTGGCGCATCGCCACGGGCGAGGCGCCGCCCACGAAGAAATGAGCCCGGAGCACGACAAGCTCGACGCCGCAGCCGACAAGCTCCAGCACCTGGCCGAGACCGCCGCCGCCGGGGGCGGCGTCAAGGCAAAGCTCGCGCAGCCGCTCGCCGACGACGCCGACTTCCTGCGCAAGGTCAAGCCGAAACTGATGAAGGCCCGGCTGAAGGGCGAGCTGCCGACGGACGGCAAGCCCGGCGAGGGCACGGTCGCGCCGCCAGGCCCCCAGCTCGGCTCCCGGCCCAAGCCGCCCGCGCAGAGCAAGCGCAGCCCGTGGCCGGTCGTCGGCGGCTCGCTCGGGATCGGCGTGCTCCTCGCGAAGGTGATCGACTGGAGGGGCCATGCCCACCCCAGGGACTGAGAGTCGCGGCGTCGGCGCGGCGGCGAAGCTCGTCGCGGAGCATGCGAGCTCGCTCGCGAAGCTCGAGCTCGAGCTGGCGACGGCGGAGCTGAAGAAGAAGGTCGCGGCCATCGGCATCGGCATCGGCCTCGGCCTCGGTGCCGCGATCTTCCTCCTCTTCATGCTCGGCTTCCTGTTCGCGACGGTCACCGCGGCGCTCGCGACGTTCCTCGCAACCTGGCTGGCGCTCCTCGTCGTGACCGCGATCCTGCTCGTGCTCGCCGGAGTCCTCGGGCTCCTCGCGCTCCGCTCGATCAAGCAGGGCACCCCGCCCGTCCCGCAGCAGGCGATCCAGGAGGCCAGGTTGACGTCCAACGCCCTGAAGAGCAATGGCACAGGCTAGGAGGCGAACGGCAGAGGACGTCCGGCGCGAGATCGCGACGGAGCGGGAGCAGCTCGCGGACGCGGTCGAGTCGCTCCGCAGCGGCCTCGGCGAGGCGGCGAACATCGGCGGCAAGCTGAGCGCGAAGCTGCCCGCGGTCTCGGCGGGCGCGGCCGGCCTCGGCTTCTTCCTCGCCGGCGGGATCGGGGCGACGATGCGCCTCCTCGCCCGGCGCAGCCGTGAGCGCTAGCGTCGGCGGCGCCCCCTCGAGCCCGGCGCGCGTGCCGAAGGGCGACTGGCTGGCGGTCCTCAAGCGCGCGTTCGGCGAGTTCATGCGCGACGACTGCATGGGGCTCTCGCAGGAGGTCGCCTTCAGCGCGATGCTCGCGTTCTTCCCCGCCGTCGCGTTCCTCCTCGGTTTCCTCGGGCTCGTCCACCTCTACGACCGCGTCCAGGTCTTCCTCGCGACGATCCTCCCGCACGGCGCGATCCACTTCATCGAGGGCTTGCAGAAGGACTCCCAGGGCGGCGCGTCCGTGATCGCGTTCGTCGCCGGGTTCTTCGGCGCGGTCTGGGCGGCGAGCGGCGCGATGGGCTCCGTCGTGAAGGCGGTCAACCGCGCGTACGGCAAGGTCGAGACACGGCCGTTCTGGCGGGTGAGGCTGATCTCGATCCTGCTCGTCGTCCTCTCCGGGCTCGTCACCGCGGGGATGTTCCTGCTCGTCGTCGTCGGCGGCCCGCTCGGCAACGCGATCGCGAGGAGGGCCCACCTCGGCGGGGCCTTCACGTGGGTGTGGGACCTGCTCCGCTGGCCGGCCGCGTTCGTCGTCGTGCTGCTGCTGTTCGCGCTGATCTACTACCTCGCGCCGAACGAGGAGCAGCGCAGCTGGAAATGGATCTCGCCCGGCTCGCTCGTCGGCGGCGTGATGTGGCTCGCGCTCTCGGGCCTCTTTGCCCTCTACGTGACCTTCGCGGGCACCTACTCGAAGACGTACGGCTCGATCGCCGCCGGCGTGATCCTGATGCTCTGGCTGAACTACACCGCGTGGGCGATCCTGTTCGGCGCGGAGCTGAACTCGGAGCTCGACCGCCAGGCGGACATCCGGGCGGCCGGCGGCGAGCACGCCGGGCTGACGAAGCTCGCCCGCCGCTAGAGGAGAACGGAACGCACGGAGGGCGGCCACCTGGGCCGCCCTCCGGCGAGTCGATACGGGATTCGGCTAGGCCGTCGTGCGGCCCGTGCGCCGGACCACGAGGCCCGTGCCGATCAGGCCCGCTGCGACGAGCAGCGCGATCCAGAGCGGGAGGCCCGTGAACGGCAGGTGGCCGCCGCGGATGCTCTGGCCGAGCTTGGTGGTCGCGCCGAGGACGCCACCGGCGGACGCCTTCTTCGCGGCCTTCGCAAGCGGCTTGCCGAGCGTCGCCTGGGCGC
The DNA here is from genome assembly GCA_036820565.1 of Gaiellaceae bacterium. Taxonomy (GTDB): domain Bacteria; phylum Actinomycetota; class Thermoleophilia; order Gaiellales; family Gaiellaceae; genus DAISLG01. The sequence continues at coordinate 7,479 of DAISLG010000028.1, forward strand.
CGAGCACGCTGCCGGCCGAAGCCGAAGCGGGAGCGGTGCCGGAGGCCTGCGTGGCCGGAGCCACGGTCGCCGGCTGGGTCGCCGCGGTCGCGGACTGGGTCGCCGCGGTCGCGGACTGTGCCGCCGTGCCGTTCGCTGCCTGCGTCGCCGCGGTGTGCGAGCAGTTCGCGTTCGTCGGGGTGACCGTCACGACCGTGGCGGCGACCTTCTGGTCGTCGGGATGCTTCGAGCTGTCGAAGTGCGCCGACTTCGGGTTCGTCAACAGCCTCTCGATGAACGGGTGCGACTTGGAGCCGGTCGCGTGGCGGACGCCGGCGACGGTGGTCGTCGTGGTCGTCGTGGCCGCGCAGTTCGACTCGGTCCTCTGCTCGGCCGCCTGCGCGGCGGTCGTCGCCGCGGCCGCCGGGCAGCCTCCGGCGGGTGCCGGGATGATGTCGCCCTTCGCCGTCGTGTGCCCGTTCTTGAGCGCGTGCACGTCCACCGTGATCACGACGTAGCCGGAGCCCGTCTTGTGGCAGATCGTGACCTTGTGCTTGCCGCTCTTGCCCGGCTCGGACAGGTCGTTGAGCGTCAGGTTGGGCGCCGACTTCTTCGCGATCTCGAGAGCGCTGTGGCCGTTGCCGTACTTCTTCGAGCCGTCGGACGCGACGGGCGCTCCGGCCTTGTGCTCGGCCTTCGCGGCCGGCTGGGCCTGAGCGGCGGGAGCGGGAGCGGCGGGAGCGGCCGCGGGCGGGGTCGCCTCCTTCTTGGCCTGGCCCGGAGGTGTGGCGCTCGGGCCGTTGCCCTGAGCGGCGGGCGCTCCGGTACCTGCGTTCGCGGGAGCGCCGTTGCCGTGACCGTCGTCGGCGAAGGCTGTTCCCGTGAACGCAGCAAGCGTCAGGAGGAAGGCGATCCCTTTCCCGACCCTGGCTGCGTAGTTCTTCATGTTCGACTCCGATCTAGATGAGGTACAAAGCGCAGAAAGGCCTTGTCTAGGTCGGAAACACGGATCTCGCCAATCTGGATACGGGCTGGCGACGAGCTGCCGGTCAGGCGCGCAGCTCGGCGCCGAACCGCTCGGCCAGCGCCTCGACGATCGCCGAGCGCAGGCGCGTCGCGTCCTCGTCGGTGAGCGTCCGCTCGGGCGACTGGAACGAGACCGAGAAGGCGATCGACTTGCGGCCGGCCGGGATCGGCGGCTCGCGGTAATCGCTCAGGAACTGCGCCTCGCGCAGCTCCTCGCCCGCCGCCTCGCGCGCGGCCGCCAGCAGGTCGCCGGCGGGGACGCGCTCGTCGACGATGAACGCGAGGTCCTGGCGCACCGGCGGGTACGTGATCACGTCCCGGTAAGGCGTCCGCTCGGGCACCGCGGCGAAGACCTCGGCGAGGTCGAGCTCGAAGATCCCCCACTCCCCCTCGAGCAGTCCCGGCTCGAGGCCCGCGACCCAGCCGCCGAGCACGGCGGCCGACACGGGCGTCCGCATGAACGGATGCGGCGCAGCCGTGAACTCCGGCTCGATCCCGAGCGCCGCGAAGACGGTCTCGAGCGCGCCCTTCGCACGCGAGAAGCCGCCCTGGACGATGCCGCCGAGCCGCCAGGGCTCCTCCGGCACCGGGCCGCCCTTCGGCAGGTACACGTGCGCCACCTCGAAGAGGGCGATCTCCGCGTTCCCGGCGTCGAGGTTGTGGCGGGCGGCGCCGAGCAGGCCCTCGACGAGCGTCGTGCGCAGCACCCGCTGGAGGGCGGAGAGCGGGACGGGCAGCGCGATCGCCGCCGGATCGGGGTCGGTCGCCTGGAGCGAGTAGGTGTACGCCTCGTAGAAGCCGCAGCCGGCGAGGACGTCCTCGACGAGGCGGCGCAGCCGCTGCCCGTGGGTCAGGCGGCCGAACATCGCCCGGCGGAGCGGCAGCGTCGAGGGCACGTCCTCGAGCTCGAAACGGGCGACCTCCTCGACGAGGTCGATCTCCCGGCGCACGTCGCGGCCGCGCCAGGTCGGCACCGTCACCGAGAAGTCGTCGGAGACATCGAAGCCGATCCGCTGGAGGATCTCGCGCTGCCGGGCCGGCGGCGTCGGGAGGCCGATCACCGCGTCCGTCCGCTCCGGCCGCAGCCGGATGATCGCGCGCTCCGGAAGCGTGCCCCGCACCTCGCGGCCGCCGGCGAGCGTCGCGCCTGCGTGCTCGACGAGGAGCTCGGTGGCGTAGTCGGCCGCCGGCCCGGCGAGCCACGGATCGACGCCCTTCTCCCAGCGGGTCGAGCCCTCGGTGCGCAGGTGCAGCCGCTCGCCGGTGCGGAGGATCCCGAGCGGCTCGAAGTTCGCCGCCTCGAGCAGGACGCTCGTCGTCTCCGCCGTGACCTCGGTCTCCTCGCCGCCCATGATCGCGGCGATCGCGACCGAGCGCTCGGCGTCGGCGATCATCAGGTCCTCGGGGTCGAGCTTGCGCAGCTGGCCGTCGAGCGTGCGGAGCTCCTCGCCCGGCCTCGCCCGGCGGACGACGATGCGCCCGCCCGCAAGCCTGTCGTGGTCGAAGGCGTGCAGCGGGTTACCGAGCGCGAGCATCACGTAGTTCGTCACGTCGACGACGTTCGAGATCGGTCGCATCCCGGCCGCGAGCAGGCGCGCCTTGATCCAGGCGGGTGACTCGCCCACCGTCACGTCCCGGAACAGCCGCCCGACGTAGCGGGGGCACCGCTCGAGGTCCTCCACCTCGATCTCGACCGACCCTCCACCACCCTCGATGGGGTCTGACCCCGGTGAGGGTTTGAGCTCGGCGCCGGTGAGCGCGGCGACCTCGCGCGCGATGCCGTAGATCGAGGTCAGGTCGGGGCGGTTGTAGAGCGTCTCGACCTCGAGCACGTCGTCGCCGACCGGCAGGACGTCCGCGAGCGGCGTCCCGGGCTCGAGCTCGTCGGAGAGCAGCATGATCCCACCCGAGTCCTGGCCGAGCTCGAGCTCCCGCTCCGACAGGATCATCCCGTCGGAGACCTCGCCGCGGAGCTTGCGCCGCTCGATCGTGAGCTCGCCGCCCGGCATGATGCCGCCGGGCAGGACGACTGCGACCGTCGCGCCGGCGCCGAAGTTCCACGCGCCGCAGACGATCGAGCGCGGCTCGCCCTCCCCCACGTCGACGCGGCACAGCTGGAGCTTGTCGGCGTTCGGGTGCCTGGCGGCCTCGAGCACGCGGCCGACCCGGAAGTGGCCGAGGTTGCCGTCGACGTCCGGCACGCCGCGGCGGACGATCCGGTCGACCTCGCAGCTCGTCAGTACGAGCCGGCGCGCCAGCTCCTCGAGTGGCCAGTCGAAGGAGACGTACTCCCTGAGCCACGAGACGGGGACCTTCAAAACTGACCCAACACGCGGAGATCGTTCTCCCAGAACGCACGCAGGTCGGGGAGGCCGTGCCGGAGCATCGCGATGCGCTCGATCCCGAAGCCGAACGCGAACCCGGACCACTCGTCGGGGTCGTAGCCGACGTTCCGGAAAACGTCCGGATCGACGACGCCGGCGCCGCCCATCTCGATCCACCCCGAGTGCCCGCAGACCGCGCAGCCCTCGCCCCCGCAGAGGAAGCAGGTCACGTCGAACTCGACCGACGGCTCGGTGAACGGGAAGTGGCTCGTCCGCATCCGCACCTCGCGCTCCTGGCCGAAGAGGGCGCGGAAGAACTGGAGCACGGTGCCCTGGAGGTCGGCGAGCGTGATCCCGCGGTCGACGGCGAGGCACTCGACCTGGAGGAACGTCGGCGAGTGCGTCGCGTCGGGGGTGTCCCGGCGGTAGACCCGGCCCGGAGAGACGAGGTACAGCGGCGGCCGGCGCGACTGCATCGCCCGGATCTGGTCCGGCGAGGTCTGTGTCCGCAGGATCGTGTCGTCGTCGAGGTAGAAGGTGTCGCTCGGGAGACGCGACGGATGCCCCGGGTCGGCGTTCAGGGCGTCGAAGTTCTCCCAGACGGTCGCGACCTCGTTCCCCTCCCAGACCTCGTAGCCGAGCCCGAGGAAGATGTCCTCGATCTCGCGGCGGATCTGCGTCAGCAGGTGCAGGCGCCCGCGCGGGAACCGGGTGCCCGGAATCGTCACGTCTGCCGCACCCTCGCTGAACGAGCGCTCGTAGCCGGCGCGCGCGATCCGCTCGGCGGCGGCGGCCTGCGCTGCCTCGAGCGCCGACCGCAGCGTGTTCAGCGCGATCCCGGTCTCCCGGTCGCGCACCGCCCGGAGCGCCTGCGGCAGCTCGGCGCTCCGGCCCAGGAAGCGGACGTTCGCCGCGGCGAGCTCATCGGCCGTCGACGCGGCGCCGTAGGCCGCGAGCGCGTCCTTTTCGTAGGCCTCCCAGTCCATCGCGCGACTGTACCATCGGCCCGTTTGAGCCTTTACGACCCGATCGCGCGGCTCTACGACCCCTGGAGCCGGAGCGTCACCGAGGACGTCGGCTTCTACGTCGAGGAGGCGCGGACGGCCGGCGGGCCGGTGGTCGAGCTCGGCGTCGGCACGGGCCGGATCGCCGTTCCGACGGCGGTCGAGGGCATCCGCGTGATCGGCGTCGACTCGTCGATCGGGATGCTCGCCGTTTGCCAGGAGGCGGCCGCGCTCGCCGGCGTGACCGAGCTGCTCGACCTGCGGCTCGGCGACCTGCGCGACCCACCCGTCGACGAGCGCGTCGCCCTCGTGACGGTGCCGTTCCGCTCCTACCTCCACCTGCGCTCGGACGAGGAGCGGCTCGGCGCGCTCGCGGCCGCGCACCGGCTGCTCGTCCCGGGCGGGCGGCTCGTCTTCGACGTGTTCGCTCCGGGCGCCGAGGACATCGAGACGACACACGGCCGCTGGATCGAGCGGGAGCCCGGGATCTTCGAGCGCGCCGTCTGGGACGAGACCGCGCGGACGCTGACGCTCTCCGTCCGCGGGCCCGACGGCGAGACGACGATGGCGCTGGCATGGCTCGATCCGGACGAGTGGCGGGCGCTCCTCGTCCGCGCCGGCTTCGAGGTGGAGGCCTGCTACGGCTGGTTCGACCGGACGCCCTACGCCGGCGGCGAGGACACGGTCTGGGTCGCGCGCCGCGCCGCGCATTAGAGTCAACACGTCTTGAGGCTCCACGCGCTCGCGATCTCCCTCCTTGCGGCGGCCGCGGTCGCGCCGGGAGCCGCGGCGAGGTCATTCACGCTGCCGGTGGCGAGGATTGCCGCCGACGTCGGCTACGACGGCTCGGTCTCCGTGACGGAGCAGATCACGTTCCGGTTCCACGGCCGGTTCACGGGCGCGTACCGCGAGATCCCGCTCCGGGCCGGCGCGACGGTCGACGACGTCAGCGTCGCCGAGGGCGTCCGGGCCTACGCCCCGGGTGCGGCGGGGGAGCTGGGCAGCAAGGGTGCGCCGGGAACGTTCGGCACCGAGCGGACCTCCCACGGCCTGCGGGTCGTCTGGCACTACGACGCGGCCGACCAGGACCGCACGTTCACGATCGCCTACCGTCTGTCCGGAGTCGCCGTCGCCTACGACGACGTGGTCGACGTCGACCTGAACGTCTGGGGCGGCGAGTGGAAGGTGCGCCTCGACCGGCTCGACGCGGCGATGACGCTCCCGGCGCCGGCACGCGGGCCTGCCTACCGCGTCTTCGGCGCGCCGCCGTGGGTGCACCCGGACGCGATCCGGCTGCCGCGGACCGCGGAGCTCCGGGCGGTCGACGTGCCGCCGCGGCAGGCCGTCGAGCTCCGCGTGACCTTCCCGCGCAGGCTCCTGCCCTCGGTCGACGGCGCCCAGGTCCGGCACGGCGCCGGCCTGGCGGGGATCCTGCGCGCCGAGCACGCGAAGGCGGCCCGCGAGCAGCGCGACCACGAGCGGATCCAGCGCGCGATCCACGACGTCCCGCGCACGGCAGCCCTGCTCGCCCTGCTCGGCCTCGGCCCGGCGACGGCGCTGCTCGGGCTCGTGTACTGGCGCTTCGGTCGCGAGCGCCGCACCTCGTACGACCGCGAGCACCTGCAGGAGCCGCCCTCGGAGCTCGCCGCCGCGCTCGTCCCGCCGCTCCTCCGGGAGACGACCTCGGTCGGCGCCGACGAGCTCGCCGCCACGCTGTTCGATCTGATCCGGCGCGGCTACTACACCGCGACGCCGAACGGCCGCAACCTCGAGCTCACCTCCGGCGACGGGAGCGTCGCGCTGTCGCCGCTCGACCGGCCCGTGGCGGAGATCGTCGACAACCTCCTCGCCGGACGCGCCGTCCCGCTGGGTGAGCTCTCCGGCCCGCTCGCGCCGTTCCAGCGGGCGGTGGGAGAGGAGATCTCGAGCCGCCGCTGGTTCGTGGACGCGCGCAACGCCGTGCTGCTACCCGCGGCGGTGGCGCTCGCCGCGACCGGAGCGATCCTCTTCTGGGTCGGCGAGACGGGCTTCCGTGCGGTGGCGCCGGCCTGGAACGACGTCGCCCTGCTCGTCCTCGGCGGCTGCCTCGTGCTGAACGGGATCATCCTCGGCCTCGCCGCCGCGCAACGCCCGCTCCGGCGCCGCCGCAGGCCGGGGGCCCAGGCCGAGGCCGCGCGCTGGGAGGCGTTCGAACGCTACCTCCGGGACCTCCCGCGCCAGGACGTCGTGCGGCCCGCCTCGACCGAGCTCTGGGACACCTTGCTCGTCTACGGGATCGCGCTCGGGCTCGCCCACCGGGTGCTCCAGGCCGCGGAGCTGCACCTGACGAAGACGGTGCAGGACGCGAGCCCGCTCTACTGGCCCGGCCCCGGCGGCGGCTTCGGCGCGGGGCCGACCGGGTTGGGGATCGCGTCGCTGACGTCGAGCTTCGAGTCCCCTACAGGACGGTGACCGCGTCGCCGACCCGGACGCGGCCCGGCCGCTCGACCTCGGCGTAGACCCCGAAGTCGATCGCCCTGCCGTCGCGGAGCCCGCGGTAGCTCTTGATCCCGCGCAGCGTGTCGAGGCTCCGGATCCCCGTGTCGGGATCCTGCGTGGTGATCGCGCAGCGCGGGACGGGCCCGCCGATCCGCAGCACCGCGTCGCCGAAGCGGACGAGCCGGCCGCTCCAGCCGTCCTCCTCGTGCGCGTCGCAGCCGTCGAGCTCGAACAGCATCCGGAAGCGCCGCGGGTCGATCTCCGCGTCGAGCTCTTCACCGAGCCGCTCGCACGAGGCGCGCGAGAGCACGGTGGCGACGTGGACGTCGGAGGCGTCGCCCGGGTTGTCCGAGCGGACGAGCCACACGGCCCTGCCCGCGTAGCCCGAGAGCGTCTCGTCGAACCCGTGTACGCGCCTGCCGTGGACGGGCCTCCCGTAGAAGTCCGTCTCGACCCGCGCGTCGGGCTCGATCTCGCCCGACACCGTCGTCCCGTCCGGGAGCGCGAGCGTCAGCACGTCGCCGTCGAGCTCGGGCCGGATCCGCACGAGCGGGCCGTGCCGGATCCCGTTGAAGAGCGCGCCGCCCTCCTCGACGAGGTAGAAGCGCCGGTTCTCCGGCACGCCGCGGAGCGTCAGCTCGACCTCCGCCGGATGCTGGAGCCCGAGCGCCTTGACCGGGGTGACGTTGATCCTCGCGACGGTCGGCATCAGCCCGGATTCTGCCGACGCCACTCGTACAGGGCGATCGCACCCGCCGCGGCCACGTTCAGCGACTCCGAGCCGATCGGGATCCGCGCGACCTTGTACGACTCTGGTACCTGGTCGCGGGGGAGGCCGTCCCGCTCGGAGCCGAGCACGAAGGTGATCTCGCCGGCGAGGTCGACGTCCTGGAGGAGCTCGCCCTCGTGCGCGACGAGCGCGACGCGGCGGCCGGGCGCGGTGTCGTAGTCGACGAGCGGGACGCGGAAGATCGCGCCCATCGAGCCGCGCAGCGACTTCGGGCCGGTCGGGTCGGCGCAGCCGGGCGAGAGCGCGACGAACGCGCCGAAGGCGTCGGCGGTGCGGATCAGCGTGCCGACGTTGCCCGGATCGGACACGGCCCAGAGGGCGAGGCCCGCCGGCCGCGCGTCCGGTCCGGGCAAGTCCGCCCGCCGGAAGACGCCGATCACGCGGGGCGGATGCGCCAGCTGCGAGACGGCCGCGAGGAGCTCCGGTTCGACGTTCTCGCCGGCGACGAGCAGGTCGACCGGCTCGGCGGTCGCGGCCTCGACGAGATC
>DAISLG010000029.1:0-15485 GCA_036820565.1 Gaiellaceae bacterium
TCGACACCGCCGACGAGCTCGGCGCCGACGAGATCGAGCGACTCTTTCGCGCCCGTGGTCGCGAGCTCGACCGCGTCCTCGAGGCCGCCGACCGAATCCGCCGCGAAGTGAACGGCGACGAGGTCAGCTACGTCGTCACGCGGAACGTCCAGTACACGAACGTCTGCTACTTCCGCTGCGGCTTCTGCGCCTTCTCGAAGGGCAAGCTCGCCGCAAACCTGCGGGGGGCGCCCTTCCTCGTGCCGAACGAGGAGATCGTCCGTCGCTGCGTCGAGGCGTGGGAGCGTGGGGCGACCGAGGTCTGCCTCCAGGGCGGGATCCACCCGGCGTTCGACGGGGACTACTACCTCGGGGTCGTGCGGGCGATCAAGGAGGCGGTGCCCGGCCTCCACGTGCACGCGTTCTCGGCGCTCGAGATCTGGCAGGGCGCCGCGACCCTCGGTGAGCCGCTCGACGGCTACCTCGCGCGGCTGCGCGACGCCGGCCTCTCCTCGCTGCCGGGCACGGCCGCCGAGGTGCTCGACGACGAGGTGCGCGCCGTCATCTGCCCCGACAAGATCTCCACCGCGCAGTGGCTCGAGGTGCACGACACGGCGCACCGGGCCGGCCTGCGCTCGAACAACACGATCATGTTCGGCCACGTCGACGGCCCGCGGAACTGGGCGCGGCATCTGCTCTCCGTGCGCGAGTTGCAGCAGCGCACCGGTGGTTTCACGGAGTTCGTGCCGCTTCCGTTCGTCCACATGGAGGCGCCGATGTACCTCAAGGGCCGCGCGCGGCGAGGGCCGACCTTCCGGGAATTCCTGCTGATGCACGCCGTCGGCCGGCTCGCGCTCCATCCGTGGATCGAGAACGTGCAAGTCTCGTGGGTGAAGGCGGGGCCCGACGGCGTCGCGGCGGCGCTGCGCGCGGGGGTGAACGATCTCGGGGGAACGCTGATGAACGAGTCGATCTCGCGCGCGGCCGGCGCCGAGCACGGGCAGGAGATGACGCCGGAGGAGCTGGAGGCGCTGATCCGCGCGAGCGGCCGCGTCCCGCGCCAGCGGACGACGCTCTACGGCGACGCCCCCGCGGATCGTCGGGCCGCGTCGTTCGGCGCGCCGGCGTGCGTCGAGCCGTGGAACCCGCACGTCAGCGAGGCGCGGCTGCCCCGGCCGCGCCGGCTCGTGCGCCCGGCTCTCAGCTGAGGCCCGCGAACGCCTGCTCGAACACGTCACGCGGCTGCGCGCCGAGGACGAGCAGCTTGCGGTCGATCAGGTAGGCGGGGACTCCGGTCACGCCGATCGACTGGGCCTGCGCGGTCGAGTCGACCACGCGGTCGAGGTAGTCGTCCCCGGCGAGCACGCGCTCGACCTCCACTGCCGGGAGGTCGTGCGCGAGCCGCCGCAGCTCGTCCAGGTCGCCGATGTCCCGCCCCTCGCTCCAGTACGCGTCCATCAGCCGGTCGTGGAAGGGCTCGTGGAGGTCGAGCGCTCGCGCCAGCTCGGTCAGCCGCAGCGCGCAGCGGGTGTTCGGGACGACGTCCGGCGGTGGGTTGTACGCGAGCCCGGCCCGCTCGAACATCCCGCGCACGTGATCGTGGGCCGGTCTGCCGTACCGTGCGATCAGCTGCGCGCGCGGGATCCCCTCGGGTGGGTACTCGGGGTGGAGGTCGAAGGGCAGCCAGGTGATCTCGGCGCCGAACCGGCCCCGGAGCCAGTCGGCCAGCGGCTGGCCGACGCGGCAGAACGGTCAGATGTAGTCCGACCACACGAGGACGTGATGCTCAGGCTTCAAGGGCGAGCAGGTCCTCGATCGTCTCGCGGCGCCGGATCAGCCTCGCCGCGCCGTTTGCGACGAGCACAGCCGCCGGCCGCGGCACCGCGTTGTAGCTCGAGCTCATCGCCAGCGTGTACGCGCCCGTCGCCGGAACGGCGAGGACGTCACCGCGCCGGGGCTCGGGAAGGGCGACGCGCTCGATCAGCACGTCGCCCGACTCGCAGTGCTTGCCCGCGACGCTGTAGCTGCGCGCGGGCTCCTCGGCCGCGCGGTTTGCGAGCAGCGCGGTGTAGCGCGCGCCGTAGAGCTGAGGGCGCGGGTTGTCCGACATTCCGCCGTCGACAGCGACGTAGGCGGTCGCCTCGCTCAGGTTCTTGACGACGCCGACGGCGTAGAGCGTCACCCCGGCGCGCCCGACGAGCGAGCGCCCCGGCTCGAGGATCAGGCGCGGTGCCGGGAGCCCCTGGAGCTTCCACGCGCGCTCGACTTCGCCGACGACTCCGCGCACGAAGTCCTCCACCGCGAAGGCCGGCTCCTCGAGGACGTGGCGGACGCCGAGGCCTCCGCCGAGGTTCACCGTTGCCGGTGTCCAGCCGAGCTCGGCGCGGCAGCGGGTCGCGAAGGAGGCGAGCCAGTCGACGGTCATGAGGGCCGCGCCGAGGTGAAGGAGCTGCGAGCCGATGTGCACGTGCAGGCCCTCGGCATCGGGGAGACGGCGGAGCGCTTCGAGTGCGGCATCCGGCGGTAGCCCGAACTTCGAGCCGTGGTGGGCGGTGCGAATCGCCTCGTGCGTGTCCGCTTCGATCCCCGGCGTGACCCGGACGAGGAGCCGGCGGACGCCCGCGGCGTCGGCGCGGTCGAGCTCCTCGAGCGCGTCGAGGACGACGAGTCCGCCGCACTCCGCGGCCGCCAGCAGCTCCTCGTCGGACTTGTTGTTGCCGTGGACGACGAGCCGCTCGCCGGTGAGGCCCGCGCGGAGGGCATATTCGAGCTCGCCGAGCGTCGAGACGTCCGCGCCGAGGCCCTCCTCCGCGAACAGCTCGAGCAGCGCGAGGTTCGGGAACGCCTTCGTCCCGAAGACGATCTGGGCTTCCGGCGCGGCCGCACGGTAGGCCTGCGCCTGCCGGCGAAGGGTCTCCTCGCAGAAGACGACGAGAGGTGTTCCGTGCTGCTGCGCGAGCACGCTCGCGCGAACGCCGCCGAGCACGAGCTCGCCGTCGTCGATCGCCGCGGTCTCCGGAAAGAGCTCGAGCACGCTCCGATTCTGCCTGTGGAGAAACTGTCACGCCTTCGACACCCACGGACACTGTCGGCAGCGCGCCCGCGCCGTTAGGCTCGATCCCAGGGGCGGGGCGCTCGGGGTCCCCTTTCCACGCGCGTCTACCTGAAAGGCGCCGGAGGCTAGTCGGCCCACCAGCCCTGGACGATCTCCGCGTCCCCCGGGCCCGTGCTCGGCGCGCCGATCGCGATGATCTCGGCGCCCTCGGGGCCTCCCTCGTACCCGCGCATCGTCGACGGGGCGACCCGGACGGCGGTGTACGGCTCCAGCTCGACGATCTCGTCCGCGAGCTTCATCCGCGCGCTGCCCTTGATCAGGATGTAGATCTCCTCCTGCTTCGCGTGGTTGTGGCCGAACGGCGTGCGGAAGCCGGGCCCGAGCTGGACGAGGCTCACGCCCGAGCTCTCGCACTCGAGGCCGACGCGTGCCATGCGCAGGCCGAGCTCGTCCTCCGCGAACCCGAACTTCGGGCCCTGGTTCTCGACGTCCTTCAGGTTCACCATCGTGTATCCGGACATGCCACTCCTTTCGAAGACGTGTATCGCGGACGCTACTCGTCGGGTAGAATGCATTGCGATGCAGGAGCTTCTTCCCTAGCGCAGGAAGCCAACGCGGCGAGAGCCGTGGCAGCTTCCCAGGCCTCTCCTTTCGAGAGGCTTTTTTGTATCCGAAGGGCGACCGGTGGACAGATACGAGGCACGCGAGATCGAGGCGAAATGGCAACGCGTCTGGGAGGACGCGGGGGCCTTCCACGTCCCGAACCCGCCGCCGGGCACGCTGCGGAACCCGAACAAGCGCTACGTGCTGGAGCAGCTGCCGTACCCGTCGGGGTCGCTGCACATGGGGCACATGCTCGTGTACACGCTAGGCGACATCCGCACGCACTTCTACCGGCGGCTCGGGCATGAGGTGATGCGCCCGATGGGGTTCGACTCCTTCGGTCTGCCGGCCGAGAACGCGGCGATCAGGGGCGGCGGCCATCCGCGCGAGACGACGGAGCGCAACATCGACGGGATCCGTGCGTTCATGAAGCGCGTCGGCTGGGCGATCGACTGGGACCGCGAGCTGTCGACGCACGAGCCGGAGTACTACCGCTGGACGCAGTGGCTCTTCCTGCGCCTGTACGAGGCGGGGCTCGCCTATCGAAAGGCCGCGCCGGTCAAGTGGTGCCCGGAGGACGAGACCGTGATCGCGAACGAGCAGGTCAAGGACGGCCGCTGCGAGCGGTGCGGCACGATCGTCGAGTCGCGCAACCTCGACCAGTGGTTTTTCAAGACGACGGCGTACGCCGACGAACTGATCGACTTCGAGGGACTGCGCTGGCCTGACCGGATCATGGCGATGCAGCGGAACTGGGTCGGCCGCTCGGAGGGCGCCGAGATCGTCTTCCACTCCGACGAGCTCGACGCCGACGTGCCGGTCTTCACGACCCGGCCCGACACCCTGTTCGGAGCGACGTTCTTCGTGCTCGCGCCCGAGCACCCCCTCGTCGAGCGGCTCGCGAGCGACGACGTGCGCGAGTACGTCCGCCGCGCGGGCGCCAAGACCGCCACCGAGCGCCTGGAGGAGAAGGCGAAGACGGGCGTCTTCACCGGTCACCACGTCACGAATCCGGTGAACGGCGAGCGCCTCCCCGTCTGGGTCGCCGACTACGTCCTGATGGAGTACGGCACCGGCGCGATCATGGCCGTCCCCGCGCACGACGAGCGGGACCGCGAGTTTGCCGAGACGTTCGATCTGCCCGTGCGCGTCGTTGTCGGCGAGGACGGCGTCCTCGCCGACTCGGGCGAGTTCTCCGGCCTCGAGCACGTCGAGGGGGGCAAGGTGATCGTCGCCTGGCTGGAGGAGCGCGGCCACGGCCGGCCGGCAACGAGCTTCAGGCTCCGCGACTGGGGCTTCTCGCGCCAGCGCTACTGGGGCTGCCCGATCCCGATCGTGCACTGCGAGTCCTGTGGCCCGGTTCCGGTTCCGGACGAGCAGCTGCCGGTGATCCTGCCCGACATCGAGGACTACCTGCCCAAGGGGAAGCCGCCGCTCGCGTCCAACGAGGAGTGGATGAGCGTCGCCTGCCCGCGGTGCGGCGCCGAAGGTCGGCGCGAGGCGGAGACGATGGACACGTTCGTCGACTCGTCCTGGTACTTCCTGCGCTACTGCGACCCGCACAACGAGACCGCGCCATTCGACCGCGAGATCGTCGACTACTGGGGCCCGGTCGACTTCTACCAGGGCGGGGTCGACCACGCGACGATGCACATGATCTACGCGCGGTTCTTCCAGATGGCGCTGAACGACCTCGGTCTCGTCGGCTTCCGCGAGCCCTTCGCCCACTTCCACGGCAACGGCTGGGTCCAGCTCGGCGGCGCGAAGATGTCGAAGTCGAAGGGGAACGTCCTGCGGCCCGACGACTTCGTCGACCGCTACGGCGCCGACCCGGTCCGGCTCTACATGCCGTTCATCGGCCCGGCAGACCAGGACATGGAGGTCAAGGAGGAGGGGATGGAAGGCATGGTCCGCTTCGTCCGCCGCCTCTGGCGCGTCGTGAACGAGGTCGCCGAGGCCGCTCCCGCCGCCGGCGACTCGGGCGAGCTGGGCCGGAAGAGCCACGAGACGATCGCCCGCGTGACGGACGACATCGGCCGGCGCGAGCAGTTCAACACTCCGATCGCAGCGGTGATGGAGCTCGTCAACGAGATCTCGGGCGACCCGTCGGCGCCGGGCGCGCGCTTCGCGGCGGAGACGGCAGTCAGCCTGATCCAGCCGTACGCCCCTCACGTCGCCGAGGAGCTGTGGCAGCGGCTCGGCCACGAGCGCCTGTGGGAGCATCCCTGGCCGGAGGCGGACGCGTCGCAGCTCGAGCGCGACACGTTCGAGCTCGTGCTCCAGGTCAACGGCAAGGTCCGCGACCGGGTCGAAGTCCCGGTTGGGCTGACGCCCGAGGAGCTCGTCGCACGGGCGAAGGCGTCAGCGAAGGTACAGGCGCACCTCGACGGCAAGGAGATCCGCCAGGAGGTCGTTGTCCCCGGCAGGCTGGTCAACCTGGTCGTCTAGCGAATGCCCGTGTCGATCGAGAGATCGACCCGGCGGAACGTGCCGGCGACGACCGTGACCACGGACGGGCGGACCCCCGAGCCGATCCCGGTGCGCGTCGTGCGAACGTTCCAGCGCCCGGGCGCGAGGGCGACGCGGTAGTGCCCGTAGCCGTCTGTCCTGGTCGAGACGGATTGGTGGCCGATGCGCGAGAAGATCAGCGGCGTGTTCTTCGCCGGGGCCGAGCAGGGGACCCCGACCTGGCAGACGGGCGTGATCGGCGAGCGCATGACGACGCCGCGCAGGCCGTTCTGCCCCGTTCCGGCTGCGGTGCCGCACGCGGTAAGGACGAGCAGGACGGCGGTGGCGAGCGCGCGCAGCACAGATGCATTGTGCATGCGGACGGGATTTCTCGCCTCCCACGTATCAGAATCGTGTCCATGCGCCCGAGAGCCGACGCCGACCTCGTCCGCCTCGCGCGAAAGGGCTCCCGCGACGCGGCCGCCGAGCTCTTCGAGCGTCACTGGGGCGGTGCGTGGCGCGCCGCGTACGGCGTCACCGGCAGCCGCGCGACGGCGGACGACGTCGCCCAGGACGCCTTCGAGCGGGCGTTTGCCGCTCTCTCGCGCTTCGACGAGCGCCGCCCGTTCGCGGCGTGGCTGCACCGCATCGTCGTGAACCGCGCGCTCGACCTGCTCCGCAGCGAGCGGCGCCTCGTCGGCGGGGATCTCGCGTACGAGCTCGGCGAGGCGCACGATCTTCCTCCCGGCGACCGCGAGCTGCTCGAGGCCGTGGCCGGCCTGCCCGTGCAGCGGCGCGTCGTCGTCGTCCTCAGGTACGGGCTCGGCTTCTCGCCGTCCGTGATCGCCGAGCTGCTCGCCGTGCCGGTGGGGACGGTCAACTCCCGGCTCGCGCGGGCGCTGGAGCAACTCCGGCAGGAGGAGGTGAACGGTGTCGAGCGAGCTTGAGGAACGTCTCGCCGCGGCGTTCGCGGCTCTTCCGGGGCCGGGATCAGACGCCGAGGCGCGTGCGCGCGGCGCCGCCCTCGGAGCGCTTTCGAGCCCGGCGCGCGGGCGGGCTCGGCGGCTGGTCGCGGTCCTCGCAGCCGTCGGCGCCGTCCTGGCGGCGGGAGCGGCCGCGCTCGCGGCGATCGGGACGATCCACGTCAGCGTCGGTGCGCCGACGCATTCGACCCATGCCGACCGCTCGCGGCTCGAGCTGCCGCGCGGCATCCACGGCATCGCTCTCGTCGAGGGCGGCCGTCTCTGGCTGACCGCCGCACACGGGCTCCGGATCGAAGGACTGCCCGTCTCGGCGGCCGCGCTCTCGCCGCATGCGCTCTACGTCGCGGTCGGGCTCGGGCGTTCGCTTGTCGTGATGGCGCCCGACGGCCGGCGGGCGTGGGCGCTGCCGGCCGCCGGCCGTGTGCGCGCCGCCGCCTGGGCGCCGAGCGCGCTCGAGATCGCGTACGTCGTCGACACGGGGAGGCGCCTCGAGCTGCGCGTCGTCGAGGGCGACGGCGACCACGAGCGCCTCGTCGATGCGGGCGTGGCGGCGGTGACGCCGTCGTGGCGCCGCGACTCGCTCGCGCTCGGGTACGTCGGTGCGGGCGGGCGGGCCGTCGTCTACGACCTCGCCCACCGGTCTCGCCGGCTGCTGCCCCGGTGCGGCGGCGCGGTGCGGGCGCTGGCGTTCGCGCCCCGCGGGTGGTCGCTCGCGGGTGTCGCACGCGGAGCCGTTCTCTTCGACCGGCCCGGTCGCTGTGTGCGGCTGGAGAGCGCCGGTGCGCCTGCGCTCGCGTGGAGCGGCGGAGGCATCGTCGTCGTAGCCGGCGGCCGGCTCACGCGCGTCCCGCTTCGAATCGGCTCCGCGACGGTCGCCGCGGGCCAACCCTCTCCCGTCTCGTGGGTCGCGTCCTCCCCGGGCGGCGGTCTTGTGACCGTCACGAGCAGGGGTGTCTCTCTGCGCGGCGTCGCGCTCCTGCAGCTCGAGCAGCCCGGGCGAATCACATCCGTCGCCGTGCGCTGACACGCTTTTGTCACAATCGGTGACCGTTCTGTTGTCACAATAGACGACATGATCTCCGGAACGCTCACACGGCCCCGTGCGCTGGCGGCCGTCGCGGTCGCGCTGCTCGCGCTCGTCCTCGCGGGCCGGTTCCTGGCGCGGGCGGGCACGCCGGACGCCGCGCCATCCGCCGGCGGGCCGACGGGCCCGGTCGTCGCTCCTGCGGCGGACGTGGTGGTCGACGTCGTCGGCTCCGTTCGTCGACCGGGTCTCTACCATCTCCGGCAAGGAGCGCGCATCGCGGACGCAATCGCCAAGGCGGGCGGCGCGACGCGGCAAGCGGACGAGCAGCTCGTCAACCTCGCCGCGCCCCTTGCAGACGGTCAGCAGATCCTCGTGCCCAAACGGGCACCGAGCGGGGGCACGGCGAGCGCCGACCCGGCGGCGGCGGCAGGCCCGGTACACCTCGCCACCGCGACCCTCGAGCAGCTCGACGCACTGCCGGGGGTCGGCCCGGTCACCGCCCAGAAGATCCTCGACTACCGCCGGGAGCGCGGCGCCTTCACCTCGGTGGACGAGCTCGACGCGATCCCAGGAATCGGCCCTGCCCGGCTCGACCAGCTCCGCAAGGTCGTCGCGCCGTGACCCTGCTCGACCGCTACCCCGCCCACACGCTCGCCGGTGCGCTCTGCCTCGGCATCGCGGCGTCGAACGCCGTACGCATACCGCTCGCCGCCACCGCGATCGTTGGAGGAATGGTCGCCGCAGCGGCGGTCGGCGGCGCGCAACGGCTGCTCCTCGCCGTGTGCGCGCTTGCGCTCTGCGGCTGGTGGTGGGGGAGCACGAGGCTCGACGCGCTCGACCGGAGCCCAATGCTGGCGGCGGTGGGTCGCGCCGAACGGAGCGTCGTCGTCGTCACGGGCCCCGCCCGCCGAACGAGGTTCGACTTGCGCTTGCCGGCCGCGGTGAGGCGGTTCGGGGCGTTGCGCGTTCACGAGCCGGTCCTGCTCGAGTTGCCGCTCGGCCGTCCACCTCCTCCGGGGGCGATCCTCGATCTCGTCGTCACTGTGACGTTGCCGCGCGGCCCCGAGAACGGTTTCGACGAGCAGCTCTGGCTCCGCCGCCGCGGCGTTCACGTGGTCCTGAAGGCGAGTCGCTGGCGAGCCCTCGGAGCACGCGGCGGGCTGGGCGGCGCCTCGGACGCCCTCAGGCGCTGGCTTGCGCGTTCGACTGCGCCGGGCCTCACGGGCGAGCGTTCGGCCGTGCTCGAGGGGGTCGTGCTCGGCGACGACCAGGGTCTGTCGGACGAGCTACGCAAGCGTTTCCGCGCGTCCGGCCTCTATCACCTGCTCGCCGTCTCAGGGCAGAACGTCGCCCTCGTCGCCGGCGGCATGCTCACGGCTGCCTGGCTGCTCGGCATCCCGCGCTGGATCGGGGAGATTGGCGCGCTGTCCGGGATCTTCGCGTATGTGCTTGCCGTAGGCCCGCAGCCATCGGTCGTCCGCGCGGGGATCGCCGGGGCGCTCGGATCGCTCGCCTGGCTGACGGCTCGCGCGCGCGACCGCTGGTACTTCATGCTCGTCGGCGCGGTCATGCTGCTCGCTTGGAACCCGTACACGGCGCTCGACGCCGGGTTCCAGCTGTCGTTCTCCGCCGTCGCGGCGATCTTCACCCTCGCGCCGCGCCTGGTCTCGGCTCTGGAGGGATACCCGCTCCCGCGCGGGCTCGCCGGAGTGCTTGCGCTGTCGACCGCGTGCGGGCTCGCGACCGCGCCGGTGCTCTGGTTCCAGTTCGGCGCGATCCCGCTCCTGAGCGTCCCGGCGAACGCGATAGCCGCTCCTGCGATCGTGCCCCTCCTCGGACTCGCGCTGGCCGCGGCGGTCGTCGGGCCGGTATCGCCCGCGACCGCCGCAGTGCTCGCCTGGCTCAACGGCTGGTGCGCGGCCTATCTCGCCGGCTGCGCCCGCCTCGTCGGAGGGCTCCCGTTCGCTCAGGTGCGCTCCCCCGCCGCGGTCGCCGCGCTCACCGGCCTCGCTCTCCTCGCGGCCGCCTATGCTTGGTCGCGATGGCCGACCTGAAGCCCGCGTACCTGCTCACCGGCGGCGACCGGCCCAAGATCCGCACCGCGCTCGAGCGGCTTCGGGGTTACTTCGACGAGACGTCGGTCGAGATCCTGTCCGCCGGGGAGGTCGGAGGCGATGACGCGGTCGTTGCCTGCAACACACTCGGGCTCTTCGGTGGCGAGCGCCGTCTCGTGATCGTCGAGGAGATCGACGGCCGGCGCAACAACGACGGGCGTCTCGTCGGGGCGTGGAAGGCCGCCGACGTCAAGGCTGTCGTCGACTATCTCGCGCACCCGCCCGACGGCACGGTTCTCGCCCTGGTCGGCGAGGAGGTCAAGAAGGATGCGCCGCTCGCGAAGGCGTGCGCGAAGGTCGGCACGGTGCTGGCCTACGAGGCGCCGAAGAAGCGCAACCTCGCGACGTGGGTCGCCAAGCAGTTCCAGGATCGAGGCGCGACCGCCGACCGTGACGCGTGCGAGCTGCTCGTCGAGCTGACCGGCGAGGACACCGACACGCTCCGGAGCGAGGTCGACAAGCTCGCGACCTGGGCGAGCGGCGACCCGGTCACCGAGCGTGATGTCCGCACGCTCGCGGTCAGTGCCGCCGAGGCGTCCAACTTCGAGCTGACGGACGCCTGGGGCCGCCGCGACGTTGCCGGTGCGCTGCGGGCCGCCGAGTCGAGCCTCGAGCGCTCGGGCGATCCCCGTCGCGATGTCCTGCCGCGCCTGGCGGGAATGCTCACGAGCCATGTGGCGCGCGTTCGCCAGTGCCAGAGCCTGGAGGCGGCCGGGATGACGTCGCGTGACGCCGCAGCCAAGCTGAAGCGAAATCCGTTCTACGTCCAGAAGCTCTACGAGCAATCCCGCAACCACTCCGTCGAGGATCTCCGAGACGCGACCGTCCGCCTTGCGAGGCTCGACCACGCGCTCAAGGGGGGTTCGCGGCTCGCGGGGGATCTCGAGCTCGAACGTGCGCTCGTCGACCTGACGGGACGCGCGGAGCCTGTGCCGGCGAGGGACTAGGGCCGGGAGACGAGGCGCGAGGCCTGCGCCTTCTTGCGCGCGGCCGTGTTCCTGTGGAGCGCTCCGCGCGAAGCGGCCTTGTCGATGAAACGGACGAGCTCGAGGTGCTCCGAGGCGACCGTATCGGTGTCACCGGCGTCGACGGCGCTCTGGAGGCGCTTCGTCAGCGTCTTGATGGTCGAGCGGTAGCGGAGGTTCTGCATCCGCTCGCGCGCTGCGGTCCGGACCCGCTTCTTCTGTTGTTTGATGTTCGGCATGGCGTAAAAATGCCCGCTCCAGCGGGCCGGATGATGGTAGCAAACGAGGAGCGGCCGCGGCTTTCGCGCCTCCCCGTCAAGGGGCCACCCCGAACCACCACCCGACATCGATGCTAGCGGCGAAGGTGCAACGTGTCTGTGCCGGAAGCGTGTCGAATGTGTGACGGCTGCGTCCGCCGGGCGTTCCGGCGCCGGTCGCGGCCCTCCCTATACTCGACCGCGTGACGGACCGGGCTCACGGCCGCCGCCTCGCCCGGTCGACCGCGATCTTCTCCTTCGCGACCGGGATCTCCCGCGTTCTCGGTCTGTTCCGCGAGATCGTCGTGAAGAACTACTTCGGAGTCAAAGGGCCGATCAACGCGTTCTACATCGCGTTTCTCGTCCCCAACACGATCCGCGCGCTCGTCGCGGACGCGGCGCTGTCGTCGGCGTTCGTGCCGGTCTTCAGCGAACTGATCGAGAAGGGGGAGCGCAAGCGCGCCTGGCGGGTCGCGTCGAGCCTCCTGTGGCTGACGCTACTCGGCCTCGGCGGCATCACGGCGCTCTTCATCCTGGTCGCGCCCTGGGTGATGCCGCCGCTGTATCGCCACTACGACCCGAACCTTCTCGTCGGGCTCTCGCAGATGCTCTTCCCGATCGTCGCGCTGCTCGGGGTCTCCGGGATCGTGGTCGGGATCCTGAACACCTACGACCAGTTCTCCATACCGGCGCTCACGCCCGTGGCGTGGAACCTCGTGATCATGGCCGGCCTCGTGTGGGGCGTCCCGCAGGCTGATTCCTCGAGCGGCAAGCTCTATGTCTACGCGGGCGCGATCCTTGCCGGGACGATCGTCCAGGTCTTGCTCCCGCTGCCGTGGCTGCGCGGCCTCGACGGCGGGCTGCGGGTCGTGATCGACTGGCGCGACCCGGCCGTTCGGCAGGTCTTCAAGCTGATGGGGCCCGTGACGCTCGGGCTCGGACTGATCAACGTCAACGCGCTCGTCGACGGGGTCCTCGGTGGCTGGCTGATCAGCCGCGACGCTCCCGCGGAGATCGACGCGGCGTTCCGCATCTACATGCTGCCGCAGGGGATGTTCTCCGTCGCCGTGGCGACCGTGCTGTTCCCCTCACTGGCGCGGTTCGCGTCACGGGGCGACACCGACGGCTTCCGCTCGACGGTCTCTCTCGGGCTGCGGCAGATCGCGTTCCTGCTCATCCCGGCAAGCGTCGTCACGGCGGCTCTCGCCGATCCGATCACGAGGTTGATCTACCAGCGGGGCGCCTTCACTCCCGACCAGACGCCGATCGTCGGTGCGGCGCTGGCCGCGTTCTCGCTCGGTCTCAGCTTCAACGGCGCGATGCTGATGCTCAACCGTGCGTTCTTCAGCCTCCAGTCGAACTGGATACCGACCTGGGTTGCGCTCGGAAACCTGTTCGTCAACGGGATCCTCGACATCGCGTTCTCGCCGCTCGGGATCTGGGGCATCCCGCTCGCGACGTCGATCGTCAACATCGCCGGGACGGCCGCGCTGCTCGTGCTCCTGCGCCGCCGCGTCGGTCGCATCGACTTCGCGGAGATCGCGACGTCGGTGGTGCGGATCGCCGTCGCCGCCGCGCTCGCCGGCGCGGCGGCGTTCGCGGTCTGGAAGCCGCTCGACGGCGCCTTCGGCCGCTCGACGCTCGACCAGCTCGCGTCGCTCGGCCCGGCGCTCGGCGTCGCGCTCCTCGTGTACTTCGGCGCGGCCCGCGCGCTGCGGGTTCGCGAGATGCAGGCGCTACTCTCCTTGAGAAGCCGCTTCCGCAGCGTCTAGGACCCATGGACCCGTCTCATATCCGCAACTTCTCGATCATCGCGCACATCGACCATGGCAAGTCGACGCTCGCCGATCGGATCCTCCAGCTGACCGACACGGTCGCGGACCGCGACATGCGCGAGCAGCTGCTCGACTCGATGGACCTCGAGCGCGAGCGCGGCATCACGATCAAGGCGCAGGCGGTCCGCGTCGCCTGGAAGGGCCACCAGCTGAACCTGATCGACACGCCCGGTCACGTGGATTTCACGTACGAGGTCTCACGCTCATTGCAGGCCTGCGAGGGCGCGCTGCTCGTCGTCGACGCCGCCCAGGGAATCGAGGCACAGACGCTCGCGAACGCCTATCTCGCGATCGAGAACAACCTCGAGATCGTCCCGGTCGTGAACAAGATCGACCTCCCGGCCGCCGACCCGGACGGCGCGTCGGCCGAGGTCGCCGACCTGATCGGAGACGACCCCGAGCATGTGCTGCGGATCTCGGCGAAGACCGGCCAGGGCGTCGAGGCGGTCCTCGACGCGATCGTCGATCGGGTGCCGGCACCCGAAGGCGACCCGGACGCTCCGGCGCGCGCCCTCATCTTCGACTCGTCGTACGACGTCTACCGCGGCGTCGTCGCGTTCGTCCGGATGGTCGACGGCTCGTTCTCCCACCGCGAGCCGCTCCGCGCGATGGCGCTCGGTACCCGCTTCGAGGCGGAGGAGCTCGGCTTCTTCTCGCCCACCCGCCAGCCGGTGGCGGCGCTCCAGGCAGGCGAGGTCGGCTACGTGATCACCGGGCTCAAGGACGTCTCGAAGCTCCGCGTCGGCGACACGCTCACCTCGGAGAAACGACCCGCGGGGAGCCCGCTGCCGGGCTACAAGGACGTCAAGCCGATGGTCTTCTCGGGCCTCTTCCCGACCGATTCGGACGACTACCCGGAGCTCCGCGACGCGCTCGAGCGACTGAAGCTGAACGACGCGGCGCTCTTCTACGAGCCGGAGACGTCGAAGGCGCTCGGCTTCGGCTTCCGCTGCGGGTTCCTCGGGCTGCTCCACATGGAGATCGTCCGGGAGCGGCTCGAGCGCGAGTTCGACCTCGACCTGCTCGTGACCGCGCCGAACGTCGCCTACCGTGTCCGCGCTTCGTACGGTGACTGGATCGAGGTGCACACGCCCTCGGACATGCCCGACGAGGTCGAGGAGGTGGAGGAGCCGTACATCAAGGCGTCGATCATCGTCCCGAAGGAGTACGTCGGCGCGGTGATGGAGCTGAACAACGACCGCCGCGGGAGCTTCGACCAGATGGAGTACGTGTCGGAGCAACGGGTGCATCTCACCTACGAGCTGCCGCTCGCCGAGATCGTGCTCGACTACTACGACCAGCTCAAGTCGCGCACGCGCGGGTACGCGAGCTTCGACTACGACCTGACCGGGTTCCGGCCGGGGAAGCTCGTGCGCGTCGACGTCCTCGTCGCGGGCGAGTCGGTCGACGCGCTCAGCCTGATCCTGCACCGCGACAACGCGTACGACCGCGGCCGCGCGCTCGTCGAGCGGCTCAAGATCGAGATCCCGCGCCAGTTCTTCGACGTGTCGATCCAGGCGGCGATCGGCTCGCGGATCATCGCGCGCGAAACCGTCAAGGCACGCCGCAAGGACGTGCTCGCCAAGTGCTACGGCGGCGACATCAGCCGCAAGCGCAAGCTGCTCGAGAAGCAGAAGAAGGGCAAGAAGCGGATGAAGCAGGTCGGCGCCGTCGAGGTGCCCCAGGAGGCGTTCCTCGCGGTCCTCAACCTGAACGACACGGGCGGCAAGAAGTGACGCGCCACCTGTACGTCCACCTGCCGTTCTGCGCGCACCGCTGCGGCTACTGCGATTTCGTCACCTCGGTCGGCCGTCACGAGCAGCACGACGCCTATGTCGACGCGCTCCTCACCGAGCTCGAGCTCGAGCGCCAGTCGCCCGCGCAGGAGCTCGAGACGATCTTCCTCGGTGGCGGGACGCCGACCTTCACGAAGCCTGAGGCGCTCGAGCGACTCCTCGCCGGGCTGCCGCGTGCCGCGGAGGTCACGGTCGAGGCGAACCCCGAGACGGTCACGCCCGCGGTCGCGAATCTCCTTCGCCGGGGTGGCGTCGACCGCGTCTCGCTGGGCGCCCAGAGCTTCCGGCCCCACCTGCTCGCGACGCTCGAGCGGCGTGCCGACGGCGAGACCGTCCGGCGCGCGTTCCATACTCTGCGTGATGCCTCGTTTGACAACATCTCTCTCGACCTCATCTACGGCATCCCCGGCCAGAGCGCCTCCG
>DAISLG010000030.1:0-6097 GCA_036820565.1 Gaiellaceae bacterium
TCATCCCGACGACGCTGGTGCTATCCGGCGAAGTCCGCGGTCGAGACCGTGGCGCCGGTGTAGCCCGAGAACGCTCCGACGAGCGCCGCGACGCCGACACGGCGGAAGCCGGGGCGGAGCAGGTTGGCGCGGTGCTCCGGGCTCGCGAGCCAGGCGCTGACGATCGCGCGGGGCGTGCTGCGCTCCCCGACGCCCCAGGCGAGGTTCTCGCCGGCGAAGGAGCCGCTGACGTGGAAGCTCTGCATGCGGGAGCCGAACGCACCGTGCGCGAAATACTTGTGGGCGATCATGTCTCGCGAGTGCGAGCGTGCGGCGAGCTCGAGGCGTGCGTCGAAGCGGAGCGTCCGCAGCCCCTGGGAGGCGCGGACGCGGTTCATCTCGCGCAGGAGCGAGGTCTCGGAGCTGCTCATCGAACTGGTGCCCCGCGCGTCCGCGACAGTTGGCAGAATCAGGAAGGTCGCGGCGACGACGGCGAGAACACTCTTTTGGACGCTGGAGATCACGTCTTTAGAATCACTCTTTCCTAGTTTTCAAGCATCCCCCTTTTGGGGGGTTAGACCGCGCATACTTGTGCATAAGTACACTTATCTCGCGGTCTGGGCCAGCCCGATCGCCGTCAGCACGATCGCTCCGCCCACGACCTGCGCCACGCCGAGCGACTCGGCTAGCCAGACGTAGGCGACGACCGTCGCGACCACCGGCTCGACCATCGCGACGATCCCCACGCGGGTCGCGCGCAGGTGGCGCAGCGCCGCGACGACGAGCGTGAAGGGCACGATCGTCCCGAGCACTATCACCGACGCCATCAGCACCCAGACGGGCAGGTGCAGGCCGTCGAGCCGGCCGAGCAGCGAGACGCTCGCCGCCGCCCGACCGAACGGGAACGTCCACCACGGCCGGGCGACGGCCCAGAACAGGGCGGCGAACAGGAATCCCCAGGTCAGCAGCGACACGGGGTCGCGGCGTACGAGCGCCCGCTCGGCGAGCAGGAGGTACAGCGCGTAGGTGACCGAGGCGACCACCGACGCGACGACGCCGAGCGTGTCGAGCGTGACCCCGTGCCAGGCGTCGAGCACGAGCGAGAGGCCGCCGAGCGCGAGGACCAGCGCGACCCAGATCCGCCGGCGCACGTGCTCGCGGTGGACGAAACGGGCCCAGAGCGCGACGAGGAGGGGCGCTGTGTACTGGATCAGGAGCGCGACCGCGATCTCGAGCCGGTGGATCGCGATGAAGTAGAACCACTGGACGAACGCGAGGCCGACGATCCCGAAGAACGCGAGGAACGGCAGGTCGCGCGCGCGGACGCGCAGGGCGGCGGGCCGGGTCAGGCCGACCACGAGCGCCAGGCCGGCGAACGCGCCCGTCGAGCGCACCTGCGAGAGGCGCTGCGCGTCGATCCCCGAGGCGAGGATCACCTTCGAGACGGTGCCGTTGACGGCCCAAAGCGTCGCCCCGGTCGCCGCCATCAGGTATCCGAGCCGCGGCCGTCGGGTCACCGGGCCGAGGCTACCCGAGGGACATGTCCGGGGTCAGACCCCGGACGTGCCTCGAGGGGACAGGGCCACCTCGCCGGCGGGGCGGCGGCTTACACTGGGCTCGACGGGACGTGGCGCAGCCTGGTAGCGCACCTGCTTTGGGAGCAGGGGGTCGCGAGTTCGAATCTCGCCGTCCCGATCGTGTCCGACCGCGTTGCCGAAGCCAACAGCCTGGAGGCGCAGGCGCGCGCTGCGCGTGACCTGCGCGAGGCGGCGGCGCTCCTCCGGCGGGCGATCGCACTCCTGCCGGAGCGGCATCCGCGACGGCTCGAGCTCCAGATCGGGCTCGGCGACACGCTCGGGTCCGGCGGCGACTTCGAGGCGACCCGCGCGCTGTACGCAGAGGTGCTCGAGGCGGCGCAGGCGATCGGCGACAGACGGATCGAGGCGCGCGTCCGGCTCGAGCGCGCCTACCTCGGCCAGATCACCGAGCCGGACGGACTGGCGCGGTTCCACGAGGTTGCGCGCGAGGCGATCCCGGTACTCGAGGAGCACGGCGACGACGAAGGCCTCTGGCGCGCGTGGCAGGCGGTCGGCCGGGCGCACGGCGCCGTCGGCCGGTCGGATCTCGCCCTCGACGCCGCCGACCGCGCGATTCGCCACGCCGGGCGCGCGGGCCGCGACCCCGCCTACGCCGTGTACACACGTGCGATTCTCGAGCTGCTCGGCGCGACGCCGGTGGCCGACGTCGTGCGCCGGGCGGAGGAACTGGTCGAGCACGAGCGCTTGCGCGGCTTTGCCCTCCAGGCGCTCGCGCACACGCATGCGATGCTCGGCGACTTCGACGCGGCGCGCGGCTTCGTCGAGCGCCACGAGGAGGCGTCGCGCGGATTCGGCAAGGAGGCGCCGACGGAGGTCGGCGGCGACGTGGAGCTGCTCGCCGGCGACCACGCGTCCGCCGAGCGCAAGCTGCGCCCGATCGTCGAGACCTACCGCAGGAGCGGCGACCGTGGCCACGGCGGGACGGTGCTCGCGCTGCTCGCCCGCGCCGTGCTCGAGCAGGGACGATCGGGCGAGGCGGCCGAGCTCCTCGCGGAGCTCGATGACTGGACGTCACCCGAGGACATCGGCGAGCGGGCCGAGCTCGACGCTCTTCGCGCGCGCCTCACCGGCGACGAGCCACTAGCTCGGGCCGCCGCTGAGCGACTTGCCGAGACCGACTGGCTCAACCACCGGGCGCGGCTCCTGCACGACCTAGCGCTCGTCGCGCGCGACCCCGAGGCCGCCGACGGGGCCGCCGAGCTCTTCGGGCGCAAGGGCAACGTCGTCGCTAGGCGAGCAGCGCTTCGAACCGCGCAGGATCTTCGAACGGGCCGATCAGCGCCAGGTTGAGCCCCTGCGCGCCGAGCGTCTCCTGTGCGACGCGCTGGAGGTCCTCGGCGGTGACCGCGTCGAGGCCCGCGAGCAGCACCTCGGGATCGACCGCCTCGCCCTCCAGCACCTCGCGCCGGAGGCCGAACATGATCAGCCCCTGCGGCGTCTCGGTCTGCAGGACGAACCGGCCTTTCGCGAAATTGCGCCCGAGCTCGAGCTCGTCGTCGGCGACGGGATCCTCGACGATGCGCTTCAGCTCGCGCGCGATCGTCTCGACCGCGTCGTCGACCCGCGCGAGGTCGACGCCGGCCTGCGCGTAGAGCGTGCCCGTGTCCGTGTACGAGTCGGCATAGGCGTTGACGTAGTAGGCGAGGCCGCGCTCCTCGCGGACCTCGGTGAAGAGCCGCGACGACGAGCCGCCGCCGAGGATCGTCGCCAGCAGGTGGAGGGTGTACCGGTCGGGATGGTCGATCGGCTTCGAGAGGACGCCGAGGCAGAGGTGCGCCTGCTCGGACGCCTTGTGCTGCACCCGGACGCGCGGGCGCTCGCTCGGCGCGGCGGTGGCGGGCGCCGGCGCTCCGGCCGCCTCGCCGTGCATGTCGCCGAGCAGCTCCTCGAGCGTCTCCACGAGCCCCTCGCCGACGTCGCCGGCCACGCCGACGACGATCCGGTCGGGCGTGTACCAGCGGCCGAGGTAGTCGAGGAAGCGCTCGCGGTCGGCGCTCCGGACCGTTTCCTCGGTGCCGAGGATCTCCCAGCCGAGCGGGTTCTCGCCGTAGAGGTGCTCCTCGTAGATCGAGTCGATGATGTCGCGCGGCGTATCGGCGTACATGTTCAGCTCCTCGACGACGACGCCCTTCTCGCGCTCGATGTCGCCGGCGTCGAACTTCGAGTTGCGCAGGATGTCGACGAGCCACTCGAGCGCGACGTCGCGCTGCTCGGCGCCGCAGCGCACGTAGTAGAGCGTGTACTCCTTGTTCGTCGCGGCGTTCTGCGCGCCGCCGATCGAGTCGATCACGCGGCTGATCTCGCGGGGGCTCGGGCGCTTCTCCGTTCCCTTGAAGAACATGTGCTCCGCGAAGTGCGCGATCCCGCGCGTCTCGGCGGTCTCGTAGCGGGAGCCGGCTCCGATCATGACGACGCAGGTGACCGAGTGCGCGTGCGGCATCGGCGCGGTGACGACGCGGATTCCGTTCGAGAGAATCGCTCGCTCGTAGACGCTCACTGGCGGGAGACTAGGCGAGCAGCCACTCGTCGCCGCGGAGGAGCGGCACCGAGGCGCCGCCGTGCTCGACGCCGTCGACCTCCACCTCCGGGCCGCCGATCATGAAGTCCGTGTGGATCGAGGAGTGGTTCACGCCGCTCGCGAGCCGCGCCTCGGCGTCCCGCTGCGCGGTTCCCGCGACGGAGGCGGCGATGGCCGAGCCGAGGGCCATGTGGCACGTCGCGTTCTCGTCGAAGAGCGTGTCGAAGAACGTGATCCCGGTCTGGCCGACGCGCGAGAGTCCGTCGACGAGCGCGATCTCGCCGACCTGCGCCGCGCCGCCGTCGACGGCGACGTGCGTCCGCATGAACTCCTCGCCGGTGGAGGCCTTCAGCTCGACGGCGCGCCCGCCCTCGAACCGGACCTCGAGCTCGCGGATCACCGTCCCCTGGACGACGAGCGGCCGGGTCGAGCGGACGCGCCCCTCCGTCCGGCGGAAGTCCGGCGTCGCGAAGATCTCCTCGGTCGGCATGTTCGCGACGTGCTCGATCGAGTCGCCGCTCGTTTCGAGGGCGGAGAGGAAGCGCGTCTCGGGCAGGAGCCCGACGGTCAGGTCGGTGCCCGGGCCGCGGAAGCGGAGCGCGTCGAAGCGGCGCTCGTTCATCAGCTTGGCACGCGTGAGCAGCCGCTCGACGTGCTCCTGCCAGGCGGCGACGGGGTCCGGCTCGTCGAGCCGGACCGCGCGCGTGACCGCGTCCCAGAGCCGCTCGACGTCGGGCTCGCCGAAGACGGTCTGCGCCCAGCCCTCGGTCGGATACGCCACCACCGACCAGTTCACGAGCCCGTCGGTGAGGCGCAGTGACGCCTCCGCCGCCTCCGTCATCCGCGCGGCGCCGACGCGATTCCCGTCGAGGCCCGCGAAGATCTCGGGCTCCGGGTTGCCCGCGATCGCGAGAAGCGCGCCGCCGCGCTCGCCGAGCTCGTCCAGCCGCCGGACGACCCACGACGGCGTGAAGGAGAGGTCGCCCTCGGCCGCGAGCTCGATCTGGGCCCGCTTGACGCGCTGATCGACGTAGAGCACGTCGACGTAGCTCGCACCCTGGGCATACGCCTCGCGGGCCACCGCGCGCGCGAACGGGGCGTGCTCGAGCTGCGCCGAGATCGCGAGGATCTGGCCGGGCTGGACGTTGACGCCCACCCGCACGGCGAGCGTGGCGTACGCCTCGAGACGCTCGTCGGCGGTCACGCGCGGAACCATATCGCCGCGTTGCTCCCTGATCTCGGATCGTCTACTCTGCAGGCTGATGGACGAGACGGCGCCGGCCCGGCCTTCGCCCGAGGTACGGCCGATCCCGGGCCAGGCGCACCTGCCCTGGGCCGAGGTGCACTTCGACGAGCTCGACGAGGCGGTGTGGTGCGAAGCGTCGCGGCGCGCGGCGGAGCTCGGCAAGACGGGGCTCGAGGCGTGGACGACCGAGGACCGGCCAGCGACCATCGCCTTCCTCGCCGACCGCGGCTACGAGGAGGTGCGCCGCTACCTGCGCTTCGAGCTCGACGTCGGCGGCGCGCCGGAGCCCGCGGCCGAGCCGCCGCCCGGGATCGAGCTGACGACGCTCGCCGAGCGGCCGGAGCTCGTCGACGGGCTCTGGGCCGTCGCGGTCGAGGCCTATCCCGACCAGCCGGGGCAGGCCGACACGACCATGCCCGCCGACGGGCTGGAGAGCTTCCGTGCGTGGGGGGTCGACCCGCACCCGCCTCAGGGGTACGTGCTGGCGCTCGCGGACGGCCGCGTCGTCGGCTTCGGCTACGTCGAGGTGGACGGCGACGCGGGCCGGCACGGGATGACCGGCGTCGCGCGCGACCGGCGCGGGCGCGGGGTCGCCGACGCGATCAAGCGCGCACAGATCGCGTGGGCGAAGCGGGCCGGGCTCGCGACCCTGCGGACGGAGAACGAGGTGCGGATTCCCGCGATGCGCGTGCTGAACGAGCGCTACGGCTATCGGCCGATCCCGGCGGAGGTCGTCCTCCGCGGCCCGCTCGCTTC
>DAISLG010000030.1:6197-15063 GCA_036820565.1 Gaiellaceae bacterium
TCCTATACTGGCTCGCTGTGAGAGCCGCGGCCCTGACCCTCTTCTGCGTCCTCGCCCTCGCCGCGTGCGGCGGCGGCGGCTCGAGCACGTTCACCCCGGCTGCCTCGAAGGCGTGCCTGAAGGACAAGGGCATCCGCGTCGGCGGCAAGCTCGACTTCGTCGCGACGACCGCGACGGGTGGGGCGTTCAAGGCCCACGTCGGCTCGAATCTCGTCACGGTCTCGTTCGGCGAGACGGTCGCCGACGGCGAGGCGCTCGACAAGGCCTACCACGAGTTCAAGGGCAAGAACATCGGCATCGAGGACATCCTCGAGCGGAACAAGAACGCGGTCATGCTCTGGCGCGAGCATCCGACCGACACGGACCTCGCGACGATGGCGGACTGCCTGAAGGGCTAGCCCTCCTCGCGCATGAAGCGCAGGAACCAGAACGCGAACGCGGCGAAGAGCACGACTGCCTGCTCCGACGCCATCGTCACCCCGGCGAGCTGCTGGTCGGCGATCGGCGAGAGCCCCCAGAGCCGCGGCGCCTCGACGTACCAGTCGTAGGCCGGCTGCTCGACGAGCGCCATCAGCAGGCCGAGCGGCGCTGCGAGGACGAACGCTGCGAACACGTAGCCCGCCCGCAGCCCGCTCGAGAGCCGCCCGTGGAAGACCGGCCACCACATCAGCGAGCCCGTCCAGAAGTACAGCCCGTGTTCGAGGTGGAGGATCGACTGCTGGTGGTGGAGGGCGAGGTCGTAGACGTAGGGGATGTGCCAGATGTAGTAGTTGCCGAGCCAGAGCGGGAGGGCGACGAGCGGGTGGGTCAGCCTGCGGACGAGCGGGATCCGCTCCGCCTGCGCCGCGAGGCCGCCGGGCAGGCCGAGGATTGCGAGCGCGGGCGCCCACTCGGCCACGACGACGTTCTGGAGCAGGTGGACGCAGAGGAGGAATCCGAGCGCGATCGTCTCGACCGGCGTGTCGAAGACGGCGAAGATCAGCAGCTGCGAGGAGACGAAGCAGGCGATCCGCCAGCGGGTCGCGGGGAAGCGGCGCAGGACGACGAAGTAGGCCGCGAGCGAGAGCGGAACGAGCAGCAGCGTGTCCGGGTCGAAGGGCCACGCATACGGATCCACGGCGCTACGCTAGTCGGCGCGCGCGGGTGTAGCTCAATGGTAGAGCCCCAGCCTTCCAAGCTGGTTATGCGGGTTCGATCCCCGCCACCCGCTCTCGATGGACGAGGGCTCGCCGAACGCGTCGCGCGCGCTCGGGCTACCGAAGCCGGTCGGCCAGCGGCTCGATCGCGCCGGCGGTCGGCTCGAGCTCACCCGACTCGAGCCCCGCCACGATCTCGCGCGCGAGCTCGAGCGCCTCGCTCGACTGGTCCGCGTCGAGGACGGTGTTCACGGCGGCGACGATCCGGCCGCCGACGGTCAGCTCGACGTCGACCGTGTTCAGCTCCTTCTTGGCCACGTAGGAGTCGTCGGGCACGGCGACGCGGACGAGGACCGTCCCGCCGCCGGGCAGGGTCGCGGTTTGCTCGACCGGGCGTCCGCGCAGGCTCATGCGGTCATCGTTCTCGCAGGCGCCCCGACGTAAACGTCGTAGGGTTCTCGCATGACCGAGCGCGTCATCGCATTCCGGCCGCGGTCGGTCGCCCTCGTCCTCCTCGTGATCGTCGCGTTCGCGGTCGTGCTCGAGATCGTCTGGATCGCCCGGCAGACGATCACCTGGGTGCTGATCGCGCTCTTCCTCGCGCTGGCGCTGAACCCGGCGGTCGAGTGGCTCCAGGGCCGCGGGCTCCGGCGCGGGTCGGCGGTCGCCGTGACGTACGTCGGTGCGCTCCTCGCGATCGCGGCGATCGGGGCCGCGTTCGTCCCGACGCTCGTGCACCAGGTCAACCAGTTCGTCGACGCCGTCCCCGGCTACATCCACGACGTGACGAAGGGGCGCGGACGGCTCGGCTTCCTCGAGACGAAGTACCACGTCGTCGAGAAGGTGCGCGCGAGCCTGAAGGGCGGCGGGGCGAAGAAGCTGTTCGGCTTCTCCGGCACCGCCCTCGCCGTGACGAAGGGCGTCGTCACGATCATCGTCGCGACGCTGACGATCGCGTTCATGACGCTGTTCATGCTGTTCGAGGGGCCGGCGTGGGTCGACCGCTTCTACTCGCTGCTGCCTCCCGGGTCGCAGCCGCGCTGGCGCGCGGTCGGCCGCGACGTCTACCGCACCGTCGGCGGCTACGTCACCGGGAACCTCCTGATCAGCCTGATCGCGGGAGTGACCTCGACGATCGTGCTCCTGATCATGGGCGTCCCGTATGCGGTAGCGCTGGGCTTGCTCGTGGCGATCCTCGACCTGATCCCGCTCGCCGGCGCCACGATCGCGGCGGTGATCGTCGCGGGGGTCGCGTTCCTGCACACGATCCCCGCCGGGATCGTGCTGGTGATCTTCTTCCTCGTCTACCAGCAGCTCGAGAACCACTTGCTCCAGCCCCTGATCTACGGGAAGACCGTGCAGCTCTCGCCGCTCGCCGTCCTGATCGCGGTGCTGGTCGGCGCCGAGCTCGCGGGGATCCTCGGAGCGCTCGCCGCGATCCCGGTCGCGGGCTCGATCCAGGTCGTCCTCCGCGACTGGCAGCGGCACCGGGGCGGGTCGAGCCCCGAGATATCACCGCCGTAGCAGCGGTTTAGCGATTGAAACTGATCTCGTTAGTCGTTTGAACGGTGGGACTTTCGGTCCCCAAAGATGCTCCGTTCGGACGATGAAGATTCGCGCGGGAAAGCCGATTCTTGATGCATGAGGTCGAGAAGCATCGGACTGGTCGCGGCCGTCGCGCTTGCGGCCGCGTGCCTCGGGGCTGCGCTTGCGCCGTCCGCGAGCTCCGCGCCGAGCCGCCGGCTGACGGCGATGAGCTCGCTCGAGACGGGCGTCCTCTCGGCCGTCAACGCCATCCGCACGCAACACGGTCTCGTTGCGCTCAAGCTCGACTCGAAGCTCACCGCCGCCGCCGACGAGCACTCGCGCGAGATGGCCGACCGCGGCTACTTCGCGCACGAGTCGTCCGACAGGTCGCCCTTCTGGAAGCGCGTGCAGCATTTCTACACCTCGTCGAACTACCGCTATTGGTCGGTCGGCGAGAACCTCGTGTGGTCGTCCCCCGACCTCGACGCCGCCGGCGCCGTCACGATGTGGATGGCGAGCCCCGAGCACCGCGCGAACCTGCTGACGGCGCGCTGGCGCCAGGTCGGCCTCTCGGCCGTCCACGTCGCGGCGGCGCCCGGCACGTTCAACGGGCTCGACGTGACGATCGTGACCGCCGATTTCGGCGTCCGCCACTAGCGCCGTTACGCTTCCGTCCGGGCGCCCGTAGCTCAGCGGAAGAGCAACGGCCTTCTAAGCCGTCGGTCGGAGGTTCGAATCCTCCCGGGCGCACTGACCCAGCCGCGTCTCGCCGACTACGACGTGAGCGCCTGGACGAGACGCCGCTCGGCTAATCTGTCTCCCGCGAGGTGGCGGTAGCTCAGTTGGTAGAGCACCGGGTTGTGGTCCCGGCGGTCGCGGGTTCGAGCCCCGTTCGCCACCCTGTCTGATGCGCGAGTCGCCCCATCTCCGTGAGATCCGGCGACTCGATCCCGTCGCCGACCATCAGCGGATCGTCTACCTCGACGCCTGCTACGAGTTCCCGTTCGACACGACTCGTGCGCTGGAGCTCGCGCTCTTTCGGAGCTTCGCCGCGCCCTCGATCGGGAACCTGCTCGCCTCGACGTGCGAGTTCACCGGCCGCGCGCAGAAGCGTTACGACGACACCGACCTGCTGATCAGCTCGTTCGCGGAGAACGGCTACGACAGCGAGGCGGGCCGCGCCGCAATCAGGCAGATGAACCAGATTCATCGCCGCTTCGAGATCGCGAACGACGACTTCCTCTACGTGCTCTCGACGCTCTGCTTCGAGCCGATCCGCTGGAACGCGCGCTTCGGCTGGCGGCCACTGATCGGGATCGAGAAGGAGGCGACGTTCCTGTTCTGGCGGCAGGTCGGGCTGCGGATGGCGATCCGCGGGATCCCGGAGCGCTACGACGCCTTCGAGCGCTTCAACGTCGAGTACGAGCGCGAGCACTTCGCCGCCGGGCACGACGGCCGCCTCGTCGGCGAGGCGACCCGCGACCTCCTGATCCGCTGGTTCCCCGCTCTGCCGCACGCGGTCGGCGCGGCCGCGATCTCGGCCGTGCTCGACGAGCCGCTCCTCCACGCGATGGGCTTCCGGCCGCCGGCCGCGATCGTGCGGCGGCTCGCCGAGGGCGCGCTGCGGGCCCGCTCGCGGGTCGTGAGCCACCTGCCGCCGAGGCGGAAGCCGCGGCTCCGGACGACGATGAGGCGGCGGAGCTACCCTGACGGGTACCGGATCGAGGAGCTCGGCCCGGCCAAGGCCCCGTAGCTCAGTGGATAGAGCGGCGGACTTCGAATCCGCGCGCGGAGGTTCGATCCCTCCCGGGGCCATGACTGGACGCGCCGAAGGAAGAACGCGCGGTCGAGCGCGGTCTTGAGAGGATGAAGCGGCAACTCCTTCTCTCCGTGCTGGTGCTCGGCGTGGTCACGCTCGCGCTCGGCGGCTGGACGGCCAAGGGCCTCCGGCGCCTGGCCGCGGCTGCTTAGAAGCTAGGCGACGTCGTCGGCTTCGCGGCGGAGCTGCTCGAACTTCGTCTCGTCCGACGCGCGGCTCTCTCGCTCCCGCTCCGCGGCATCGGCCTTGCGCTGTGCCTCGAGCTCGGGGTCGTCGAGCTCGGGGCCCGGCGTCGTCTCTTCGTGATGGGTCATGGAGCTGAGATACCCACGGGGCTACTCTTCAACCGCGCGGGTGTGGCGGAACTGGCAGACGCGCCGGGTTTAGGTCCCGGTGGGGCGAAAGTCCCTTGGAGGTTCAAGTCCTCTCACCCGCACCATAACTTCGTCTCTCAGGGATTCCGCGTGATTCGGCACTAGGCGAGGCCCGTCGCTCGCGCTGTGGTGCCGGGGCCGCGTCAGCGATCGCGGATCGCAGTAGGGTGCGGGCCGATGAGCGCATGATGTCGACGGCTTGCTCGCGGGAGATCCCGCCGACGTCGGTGAGCCAGACCATAGCTTCGATACCGAGCGTGGCACGTATAGCGAGCACCAGCCGACGAAGGTCACGCCCTGGGATGCGCTTGCGCAGTGGCCTCAACGCGTCCTCGATCCAGCCGATGCCCCGGCCTTGGCGAAGCGGAAGCCCGTCTGACTGCCTAGGCCCTGGCTCGAGGGATAGGCATAGCTGCATGCGCAGCTCCGGCTCGTACTCGAGGATTTGGCGCGAAAGCTCCTCGGCGACGGCCTCCAGCCGGGCCATTGGATCCTCTGGGGCCGCCGACCCCAGGAGCGACCGTTCCTCGATCTGGGGGTACGTCGCCACGAGCAGTGCGCGCTGGTTGGGGAAGTAGCGGAAGGCGGTGGTGCGCGAGACTCCTGCCCGATCGGCGGTCCTTTCGATCGCCGGCGTCACTCCCTCCGCGAGCAGTTGGCGCGCCGCGGCGATGAGGGCGTTGCGGGTGCGCGCCTTCTGATTTGTTCTGCCCGTCAGCTCATATGGGATTGACATTCTCACCATGATACTGCAGTGTTGTCATGGATACCATAGTCCCATATTCGCGCATGGAGGGTAGCTCATGACCAGTCCAGTTTCGGTGATCCGACAGGACGGCGAGGGCGAGCAGCTCTGGTTCGCCGGCGGAGGGCTCTTGACGATGAAGGCGACCTCGGCGGAGACAGCCGGCGCGTTCGCGCTGTTTGAGGATCGCGAAGTACGCGGCAAGCCCACGCCCCTCCACCTCCATCCTGGCGATGACGAGGTGCTCTACGTGCTCGAGGGCGAGATCCTCGTGCATATCGACGGCCAGGAGCGTCGCGTCGGCGAGCGCGGCCTTTTCGTGGCGCCGCGCGGCGTGCCACACGCCTTCCTTGTGACCTCCGAGACCGCGCGCCTGCTCAGCCTGACGGTACCCGGGACGGGATGGGCGGAGGTGCAATACCGGGAGCTGTGCGAGCCGGCAAGCGCGGATGCGGTACCTGGGTCGCGGCCGCCCGATTTCGCGAGGGTGCGCGAAGTGGCTGCGCGAAGCGACACCATCGAGATACTCGGCCCCCCGCCGTTTGCCTCCGCCGAGCAGCAGCCGATCCCCACACCGGCGTGAGCACCCTCCAGCAGCACCGACCCTCTGCTGGGAGGGGGAGGTGCACCTACGGCAGGAACGTGAGGTAGCGCTCGACCGGCTCGCGCTCCTTCGCGGGCGGGGCGCTCAGCGGCGTCCCGAGGTGGATCAGCCCGACGAAGCGCTCGCCCGAGGGGACCCAGTCACGCAGCGCCTTGGGGGTGCGCCAGTACGAGGCGAGGCCGCGCGCGTGGGCCGCGAGCAAGACGATGTAGACCGCGCACGCGGTCGCGGCGAGGTCCTCGTCGTCCTGGACCGGATCGCCCGAGAGGACGGCAGAGGCGACGACGAGCGTCGGCGCGCGCTCGAGCTTGGCCGCCTCCTTCGGCCCGCCCGAGGCCTTCAGCCCGGCGAGCGTCTCGGGGCCGAGCACGCGGAAGCGCCACGGCTGGGTCAGGTGGTGGTTCGGCGCGAACCGGGCGAGCGCGAAGATCTCCTCGAGCGTCGCGCGGTCGACCGGCTGCCGCCCGTAGAGCTTGTGCGTCCTCCGCGTCCCGATTGCCCTCTCGACGTCCACGGCGCGAGCCTAGCGACCTCTGCTTGAATGGCCCGGTGGCGGCGCAAATCGAGGAGCTCGGCGAGAACACGGTCAGGTTGACGGTCGACGTCCCGGCGCACGACATGCACCACGCCGTCGAGCACGCCGCCGGCGACCTCGCGACGAGCCTCAAGATCCCCGGCTTCCGCAAGGGCAAGGTGCCGATCCCGGTGCTGCTCGCGCGGATCGGGAAGGAGAAGATCTACGCCGAGGCGGTCGAGAGCCACATCGGCGGATGGTTCTGGAACGCCGCCGCCAGTGCGCGGATCCACCCGGTCGAGCAGCCCTCCTTCGACTTCGAGCTGCCGGAGTCCGACAAGTCCGACTGGCGCTTCTCGGCGACGGTCGCGGTGCAGACGAAGCCCGAGCCCGCCGACTGGACGACGCTCGAGGTACCCGCCGGCGAGGCCGACGTGCCCGCCGAGCTCGTCGACCGCGAGCTCGAGGCGCTCCAGCGCGCCGTCGCCGAGCTCGTTCCGGTCGAGGGACGACCGGCGCGCGAGGGCGACACGCTCGTCGTCGACATCGTCGACGCGGACGGCGAGGCCCAGCGCGACTACGTGGTCGAGCTGGGGGAGGGGCGCCTGATCGAGGAGCTCGAGACGGGCCTGCTCGGCCTGTCGGCCGGCGAGAGTAAAGAGTTGACGTACGAGCTCGGCGACGAGTCGACGCGGACAGTCACCGTCACGCTCAAGGAGCTGAAGGAGAAGGTGCTGCCGCCGCTCGACGACAAGGTCGCGCAGTCCGCGAGCGAGTTCGACACGATCGAGGAGCTCCGCGGCGACATCGAGTCGCGCCTGCGCGAGCAGCTCGAGGACGAGCTCGAGGGACAGTTCCGCGCCGCCACCGTCGACGCGCTCGTCGCGGCGACCGAGGTCGAGGCGGCCGGCCCGCTCGTCGAGTCGCGCACCCGCGAGCTCCTCACCGGGCTCGCGCGCTCGCTCCAGCAGCGCGGGATCGACGCCGAGACGTATCTCCAGGTCACCGGCCAGACGGCGGAGACGCTCGCGGAGCGGATGCGCACGGAGGCGAGCCAGTCCGTCGCGCGCGAGCTCGTCCTCGAGGCCGTCGCCTCGAAGCTCGAGATCGAGGTCTCGGACGACGAGATCCGCTCCGTCCTCACCGAGCAGGGCGCGGAGGAGGCCGAGATCGAGGAGATCTTCGCCGCCGGCCGCCACGAGCAGCTCCGCGAGGACCTGCGGCTCCGCAACGCGCTCGACCGCGTCGTCTCCGAGGTCAAGCGGATCCCGCTCGACCTCGCGGAGGCGCGCGAGGCGATCTGGACGCCCGAACAGGAAAAGTCAGAACCCAAAGCGAAGCTATGGACCCCCGGAAGCAAGGAGCCTGCATGAGCCCGCTGATCCCGATGGTCGTCGAGCAGACCTCACGCGGCGAGCGCGCCTTCGACATCTACTCGCGCCTGCTCGCCGAGCGCATCATCTTCCTCGGCACGCCCATCGACGATCAGATCGCGAACCTGATCGTCGCCCAGCTCCTCCACCTCGAGTCGGAGGACCCGGACAAGGACATCTCCCTCTACATCAACTCCCCGGGCGGCTCGGTGTACTCCGGCCTTGCGATCTACGACACGATGCAGTTCGTCAAGCCGGACATCCAGACGATCTGCATCGGGATCGCGATGAGCATGGGCTCGCTGGTGCTCGCAGGCGGCGCGAAAGGGAAGCGGATGGCGCTGCCGAACTCGAAGATCCTGATCCACCAGGTCTCGGGTGGGTTCCAGGGCCAGGGCACGGACATCGAGATCCAGGCGAAAGAAGTGATCAGCCTGAAGCGCCGCCTGGAAGAGATCTACGCACTCCACACGACGAAGGAGATCGAGGACATCTCCCGCGACATGGAACGAGACTTCTTCATGAGCCCGCAAGAAGCGAAGGAGTACGGCATCATCGACACTGTCGTCCCGAATCGCGATGCGGTGAAGGTCTAGCCGCGCAAGCGGATCTGGACTAAAAGGATAGGAGACATGGCGCGAGCGAGTGACGGAAACGAGCAGCTTCTCTGCAGCTTCTGCGGGAAGTCGCAGCGGCAGGTCAAGAAGCTGATCGCTGGACCCGGCGTCTACATCTGCGACGAGTGCATCGATCTCTGCAACGAGATCATCGACG
>DAISLG010000031.1:0-15042 GCA_036820565.1 Gaiellaceae bacterium
GCGGCATCCTCCACCGCCCCGGCGAGATCGACTTCAATCGCGTTCACGCTCTGCCTGCTTTCTGTGCGGCTGCCCGACCGGCTCGGCGTCCGAAGACGGTGCACTCGAGCAGCGAATTGCCCATCATGCGGTTGCGCCCGTGGGTGCCGCCTGCGATCTCGCCGCACGCGTACAGGCCCTCGAGCGTCGTCTCGGCGTCCGTCGAGATGACGAGGCCGCCGTTCTGGTAGTGGAGGACGGGATAGGTGAGGAGCGGCTCGGCCAGCGGATCGATCCCGGCCGCGCGGTAGCGGCGCAGCATGTACGGGAGCGAGATCTCGGCGTCGGCCACGGGAATCTTCGTCGTGTCGAGGTAGACCGCCGGGCGGCCGTCCTCGGTGAGGACGCCGCGGCCCTCGGCGACCTCCTTGAAGATCGCATCCGAGAGGACGTCGCGCGGCACGAGCGGGTCGATGAACTCCTCGCCCTCGGCGTTCCGGAGGGTCGCGCCGTAGGCGCGCGTCGTCTCCGGGATCGAGTAGCCCTGCAGGTTCTCGGGCCAGGCGCCGCCGTTCGGGTGGTACTGGAGCGCGTCGAGGTCGCGCGCCTCGGCGCCGAGGTCGAGCGCGATGCGCGTCACCTCGCCGGTCGCGCCGGGATGGTTCGTCGAGAGCTCGCCGCGCTCCTCGGCCTCCTTGAAGCAGCGCCCGCCCGCCGCGAGGACGACCGCGCCCGCGTCGATCTCCGCTTCGCCGCACGTCGCGCGCCAGCCGTTCTCGGCCCGGGCGAGCGCGCGGAGCGGATGGTTCGTCAGCGCCGTGCCGGAGCCGGCCTCGAACGCGTCGCGCAGCCCCTTTGTGATCGCGTGGCCGGTTCGGTCGCCGACCTGGAGCAGGCGCTTGCGGGTCGCGCCACCGCATTTCGCGAGCCGGTAGCCGCCGTTCTCGCGCGTGAACTCGACGCCGAGCTCCTCGAGCCAGTGGATCGCAGACGGCGCGTCGGCGGTGAGCACCTGGACGAGCCGCATGTCCGCGGTCTCGTGCGAGCTCTTCCAGATGTCCTCGGCGTGTTGCTCGGGCGAGTCGTCCGCCGCGAACGCCGCCTGGATCCCGCCCTGGGCCTTCGCCGAGTTGCAGCTCTGGAGCGAGCCCTTCGTCGCGACGGCGACCCGCGCCCCGGCCTTCTCGGCGGAGACGGCGGCGGCGAGGCCGGAGGCTCCGCTCCCGATCACGAGCACGTCGAAAGAGAGCTCGCTGGCCACGTCGCTTCTTATATCAAAGATTAGGACTGGTTATCCGCTCGACGTGGCCCAGTCCGACCGAGTGCGGCGACGCTGTTGCCCTTTCGCTCGTAGAGAATGACGGCGTCGGCGTCGGCCGCCTCCGCTTCGGCCGGGC
Source organism: Gaiellaceae bacterium (assembly GCA_036820565.1). GTDB lineage: Bacteria > Actinomycetota > Thermoleophilia > Gaiellales > Gaiellaceae > DAISLG01. Next base: position 1,377 of record DAISLG010000031.1, read on the forward strand.
GGCCGCCGGCGCGCAGCACCTCGGCGAGGTCGACGAGCGCGTCGCCGTGCAGGTTCAGGAAGTCCGTCCGGGCCGCCAGCTCGACGGCTTCGCGCGCGAGCGCGGCGGCCTCGACGTGGGCGCCGCGTCGCGCGAGCACACGCGCGCGCGGGCCGCGCCAGTGAACCCCGGCGGCGAGATCGTCCACGGCGGCGAGCCGCTCACCCTCGCGCGTGTACGACAGTGCCTCCTCATCGCGTTCCTGGAGGACAAGCGAGCGCGCGAGCAAGCCCGCGACGTTGGAGAGGACACTCGCCTCGCCCATCGCCTCCAGCGTCTGGTACCCCGCGCGCAGCTCGCGCTCGGCCGCCGCGGCGTCCCCCGCGAGCAGGTGCACGGTTCCGTAGAGCTCGGACGCAACGCCCGCGATCACGCGCAGCCCGAGCTCGTCGACGAGCGCTTTGTCCTGAGCGACAAGCGCTGCCGCTTCGTCGAACGCACCTTGCATTGCGCGGAGGCCAGCGAGCGTGCGTGCCGCCGACGCGACGATCCGCCGCTGCTGGCCTCGCTTCGACCGAACCGCGTCGCAGAGAGCGATTCCCTCGGACACCGGCTTCGGGCCGAAGAAGCATGACGCGAGCAGGAGATTCAGGCTCCAGGCGAGCGCGCGTTCGTCACCGGAGTGGCGCGCGTGTTCGATCGCATGGTCGAGCGCAGCCTCCGTTTCCGCGCCGCGGCACCGGTACCAGGGCACCTGCGCGAACATGAACCACGCGGCCGCGAGCCTGCGCTCGTCGCCGATCCGTCCAAGAACGTCGATCGCCGCCTCGGCGGAAGCAGCGAGCTCGTCCATCGAAAAGGCCGGGTCTCGCTGCATGCGCACCCGTGCGCGGACGACGTCAGCGTGGGCGGCGAGCGACTCGACCCCGGCCCCCGTGGCTGCCGCGTACAGCTCGCCGAGCACGTCCGCGCTTCGGTCGAGATCTCCCGCCTCGCGAAGGGCGTCGCCCAGATCGGCGAGAACGTCGAGGCGCGCACCGTCGTCGCGAAGCAAGGACTCCGCGCGCTCGAGTAGGCCGACGGCCGCGGCAACTTCTCCGCGCGCGCACGCGCGGCGTCCTGCGTCACCGAGCAGACGACCTGCGTGGCGGGCGAGCTCGCGCGTATCGTCTGCGCCGGCGCCGAGCTCGCGCCGGTAGCGATAGGCCTGTTCGAGGTGGTAGCCGACAACCTCATCGAGCGCGCGCCCCTGGCGCCCGGGCCGCGCCTCGATCCACGCCGCGAATCGCTCGTGCAACTCGGCTCGCCGCTGCTTTGGAACAGAACGGTAGGCCGCGTCACGTACGAGCAGATGGTGGAAGCGGAAGCTCTCGCCCGGCGCACGGTCGAGGAGGTTCCGATCGGCGAGCGACTCCAGATGGGCAGCAAGCTCACTCTCGAGCTCTGGTCGAACGAGCAACGCAAGCGCTTCGTGCGCGAACTCCTTGCCGATCACCGACGCGCTCTCGAGGACTTCGCGTTCTGCGGACGGCAGCCGGTCGAGGCGCGCTTCGAGCAGCGTCTGCATGGTCGACGGAAGCTCGAGGTCTCCGGCTTCGGTGACGAGGGACGCCATGTGCTCGATGAACAACGGATTGCCGCCCGCCGACTCGACGATCTGCGAGCGCGCATGCGACTCGACGCGCTCCTCGTCGACGAGCGCCTCGACGAGGGACTCGGCCTCGTGCGCGGAAAGCGGCTCGAGGAGCATGGCGGTCGCATTCGCCTTCCCGCCGCCCCAGCCCGGCCGTGCTTCGAGCAACTCGAGCCGCGCGAGACAGAGGAGCAGCAACGGCGAGCCGCGTGTGTCGGCGAGCCGGTCGACGACGTCGAGGAGCGTGTGGCTCGCCCAGTGCACATCGTCGAGCACGACGACGAGTGCCTGCTTTCGCCCCAGTGCGGCGAACAGCCGCCGCAACGCCCATAGCGTCTCGCCGACGTCCGCCTCGGTCCGATCCGCTCCGACGAACGACACGATTCGTGTGGTCACCGCGGCGGCCTCGTCCGCGTCCCCGACCAGCTCGGCAATCGCTGCGGCGGGATCGTCGCCGAGCCTTCGGCGCAGCAGCTCGGCGAGTGGCCATAACGTCGCGCCGCCGTACGAGAGGCACCGGCCCGTGAGCACGTCGGCGCGGCCCTCCAGACAGGCGGCGAGCTCGCGGGCGAGGCGCGACTTGCCGATCCCTGCGTCGCCGAGCACCGACACGAGATGCGCCGTGCATCGCGACTCGGCGCGCTCGAACGAGGCGAGCAGCTGCGCGAGCTCTTGCCCGCGCCCGATGAGAGGCGCATCGAGTCGTCGCGGGACGCCCCGGGCGAGCTGCTGCGTCACGGGAGAGACGGTCGCGGTCCCGTCCGCCGCTGCGCGGGCGAGAGCCACCGCCTCCTCGAACACCTCACCCGTCGCGCCGCCCGGCCCGGTGATGATCTCGCCGGTCGCAGCACCGGTGCGCACACCGTCGACCGCCGCAACGATCTCCTCCGTCGCACGGAGCGCACGCGCGGCGTCGTCCTCACGAACGGACGGCACTCCGAAGACGGCGATCACCGTGTCGTCGAGGACGTCTTCGGCCCGACCGCCGTGCTGCTCGAACAGTTCGCGAATCTGCGCGACGCGCGGGGCAAGAGTACGTGACCGCGTCTCGGCGTCGCCTGACCCCGTCGCGATGCTCGCCACGACGGTGACGGTCTTTCGCAACGCGCGGTTCGATGTCTCGTGCGACGGCGCGTCGAGGGCCGGATCCTGGCGGAGGACGGCGCGCTCCAGGTCCTTGAGTCCCGAGCCGGGCTCGATCCCGAGGTCTTCGGCGAGCCGCCGCCGGGTGCGCGCATAGAGATCGAGCGAGTCCGCCTGGCGGTCGGCGCGGTACAGCGCGAGCATCAGCTGGCCGACGAGCCGTTCGCGATGAGGATGCTTGCGCGCAACTGGCTCCAACTCGCGCACGAGACCGTCCCCGTCACCCGAGCGCAACTGCTCGTCCGCGCACTGTTCGAGAGCGTCGAGCCGCAGCTCTTCGAGCCGTTCGATCTCCGCCGGCGCGAACGGCTCGTGCTCGAGCCCGCCGAGCGGCTGGCCCCGCCAGAGCGCGAGCGCGTCGGCTGCACGTCCGTCGACCATGAACCGCTCGAACCGGTCGAGATCGAGCTGCTCCGGTTCGACGCGCAGCTCATATGCTCGTGCGTGCGTCTTCACCTCGAGCGTGTCGCCGAGTGCCTTGCGAAGACGGGAGACGTAGACCTGCAGGACGTTCGGCGCCGTGTCGGGCGGCCGCTCCGGCCACAGCGCCTCGATCAGCGCGTCGATCGTCACCGGCTTGTTGGCGTTTAGGAGCAGGAGCGCCAGGAGGGCCCACTGACGGCCGCCGCGGAGCTGGACCGGCTCACCGTCGACCCGAACCTCGAAGGGGCCGAGAACCGAGAACTCGAGTGTTGCCATGCGCGCAGTTCAGCACTCGTTCAGCGGCCGTTCAAGCCGTCTCCCGAGAATCCGAGCACTCACAAGGGGGAACCTCATGCCGCGCAGGCTCAGCTTCGCACTTCTCATGGTCGTGCTCCTTTTGCTCGGTACTGCCGGTTCGGCCGCGCCGTACAGCGGCGATACGCCGCTCGACCTCGAGCCGCCGCCGGGATCGCCGCTTGCGTATCCGGCGCCGCTTCCCGTCTTCGATCTCTACTGGCAGAGCTCGTGGAACCAGGATGCGCAGAACCTCGCATCGACGAGCGCGATCGATGCCGACGTGAAGCAGGTCGTCGGATCGAGCTACGGCGATTCGCTCGGTCAGTACGGCGTTCCGCACTTCAGCTTCGGCGGAACCGAAATTTCCACCTGCGGCGACGCCCCCAAATCGGTCGTCCAAAGCGTCTGGCAATCGGACGTCGGGGACTTCCTTCGCTGCGAGGTCGCCAGTGGTGCCGTTCCCGGCCCGACGAGCCCGCTCTACACCGCAGAGATGATCTACAACGTCATCCTGCCGCACGGCGTCGACGCAAAGCTGAGCCTGCCGTCCGGGAACAAGACGTCTTGCGTCGACTTCTCGGCGTACCACTACTACGCGACCTACGTCGCCAAGCCGTCGACGACCCCGAAGCGCCCAGTCGGCTTCACGTTGATCTACAACGTCATTCCGTCCACGTGCGCGACCGACGTCCAGCACCTGACTGCCGCGATCTCGCATGAGCTCGTCGAGGCGGCCACCGACCCCGTGCCCGTCCCACCGACCTACTGGATCGACGAGTCGAGCGCCGGCGACGGGAGCCGCTACAACCCACTCGCCTGGGGCACGTTGCTGGAGAAAGGCGAGGCCGCCGACATCTGCTCGACGGCGCTCTACAAAGGCGACGCGACGGCGCCCTCCTATGCGTCTCGTGTCGAGCAGCAGTTCATGACAGCTCCGTTCGCCGGCACGCTCGTCGGCGCGTACTGGTCGAACTCCCAGAACGGCTGCGTCGTCGGTCCCTCGCTCGTCGTGTGGACGGAGTTCAGCTCGCTCGGGCCGGACGGGCCGTCGACCGTCTCGGTGAACGGCGTCGATCATCCATTGCCCTACGCGGTGTTGCTCCACCCCGATGACGCGTACTCGTTCTCGGGCGCGTCGCTCGCGAGCGGTCGACGCTATCGGTCATACGGAGATTGCAGCGGAACGATCGGCATCCCGGCGAACACGAAGCTTGCGCTTGCGTACCGCCCGATCGCGTGCGGGTTCAAGATCGAGGATCAGGTCACGTTCGCCGCGAGCGGCTTGAGCGGCCAGGCGTGGCAGGTCTGGTTCAACGGCATCCAGCACGACGGGCCGACGTCGACATGGGTCGACGACGGCACCTCGTTCTCCTTCGCGTACGGCGACGTTTCGGGATGCACGTTCACGGGCGCAACGCCGTCGTCGCCCGTCTTTGTGAGCGGCGGCCCCGCAACGGTCACCGGGAACTACAACTGCGCACCGCCGCCACCGCCTCCGCCTCCGCCGGTCACGTACGCGGACGTCATCCGCGGCGACGGTCCCGTCGCCTACTGGCGGCTCGGCGACAGCGGGCCCACCGCGCACGACTCTGGACCGTCCGGCCTCGACGGCTCGTACGAACCGGGCGTCAGCGAGGGCGTGCCCGGCGCGGTCATGAACGATCCGGACACGGCCGCCGAGTTCGCGGGCGGAGGGGTCGCGGTCCCGAGCTACTCCGGCCTCGACATCCTCGGCCCGCTGTCCGTCGAAGTCTGGGCGAAGGGAGGAGCGCAGCAGCCGTACGCGTACCTCGTGTCGAAGAGCGACTGGAGCGGCACCTTCGGCTACTCCCTGTACGCCGGGCCGAACGGAACGCTCCGCTTCTTCGTCGGCACCGGAAGCTCGCAGATCACCGACGAGACCGGCTTCACGTGGAACGGGCAGTGGCATCACATCGTCGGGGTCTACGACGGCTCGGCCGTGAGCCTCTACGTCGACAAGGTGCTGGTCTCGAGCACGCCCGCGTCAGGGACGATCGCGAGCTCGTTCGGTACGCCGCTGACGCTCGGGCGCTTCAACGGGGGCGGCTTCACGTTCGCGGGTGACCTCGACGAGGTGGCGATCTACAACCACGCCCTCTCGCTCGACGAGATCCATCACCACTACAACCAGGGGGTGTTCGGCTCGATCAACGGCTGAGCGCATCGCGACAAACGACGGCTTCGCTAATCGGAGAAATTGGCCATACGTATCCGCTGCGCGGCCACGACATTCCCTTTCCGCTCCTCGAGCTCCAGAGCCTTCGCCAGGGCGGCTGCCGCTTCGTCCTCGTTGCCCGCACGGCCGAGCGCACTCGCCAGGGCAATGAGCGCAGCGGCGTGGTAGCCGGGGAACTCGGTCAGCTCGGCCAGAGCGACGGCTTCACGCGCCAGCGTTTCGGCGAGGCCGTCGCCGCGCGCGGCAAGGATCTTGGCACGAACCGAGCGCCAGGCGATGCCGTTCGCGAGGTCGTCTTCGGAGCCGAGCCGCTCGCTCGCTTCCGTCAGAGCAAACGCCTCATCGCCCCTTCCCTGGACCCGAACAGCCTCGGCAAGGTGCGCGGTCAGCGTCGGGAGAACGCTCCTCTCGCCGAGCTGCTCGAGCACGTCGCAGGCTCTCCGCAACTCTTCCTCCGCCTTCGGGACGTCGCCCGCGAGAGTCTCGACAGCGGCGTACGCCTCGGCTGCGGCGGCGCTGATCATCTTCAGGCCGAGCTCGGCCAGGATCGCACGATCCTCGGCAAGCAATCGACGGGCGGCGTCGAAGTCGCCTTCCATCGCCTCGAGCACACCGAGCACGCGCACGACGTGCGCACGCACGCGCCTTTGCGGGTGGGACGCGAGCACGCGGTTGAGCCATGCGATCGCCTCGGCAGCCGGGGTCGGCCCGACCCAGAGGACTCCCGTCATCAAGCCCAGCGCCTGAGCTTCGAGCCGATGGTCGCCGGCGGCGCGAGCGTGAAGCGCCGCGCGGTCGAGCGCCTCTGCCGCGCGCCCTGCCCGGCAGACGAAATGGTTGGCCAGCCCGAGCACGAACGCCGCACGCGCCCGTCCGCGCTCGTCGTCCAGCTCTTCGAAGACCTTCGCCGCCTCGACCGCCCCCGCTGCGAGCTCGTCCGCACTCATCTGCTCGTCCGTCTGGTCTCGCAGGCGCAGGCGCATCACGTCGGCATGCGCAATCTGCAATCGGTCGCCTGCCTCGGCTGCGAGTGATCGGGCCTCGGAGAGCGCCGCCTCGGCGCCCGCGAACTCACCCGTCTCGCGCAAGGCCTCCCCGAGAGAGAGGAGCAGCTCGACACGTGCCGGTGGTTCGGGGTCAAGCGCGAGAGCGCGCGACGAGAGCGCGATCACGGCCGGTAGGTCGCTTCGCGCGTGAGCGCGCGCCGCGGCCGACGTCAGCACAGCGCGGGCCCGACCCGCGAGCGCGGCGTCGCACCGCCCGAGCTCCAAGCCGTAACGATGCGCCTGCTCGAGGTGATAGGCGACGATCTCCTCCTGCTCCGGAGAGCCGAATTCGCGCTCGAGCCAGGTCGCGAGCCGCTCGTGCAGCTCCGCACGATCTTCCTTCGGCACGGACTCGTACGCGGCATCGCGGATCAACAGGTGCCGGAAGCGAAAGGCCTCACGCTCGAAGCTGCGCCGCGCAGGCAGGAGAAGCTCCTTCCGGACGAGCGCTTCCACCACGTTGTCGAGGCGAAGCGCGACACTCTCGGGCACGAGCTCCCTCACGGCGTCCCGCCAGAACTCCTGCCCGACGATCGAGGCGCGCTCGAGCACGACGCGCTCGGCGGGCAACAGGCGGTCGAGCCGTGCGGCGAGTACCGCTCCGATCGTCGGCGGAATCTTCAGCTCGAGCGAGGGCTCGCCGTCCTCGGCGAGCATGCCGACGATCTGCTCGATGAACAGCGGGTTGCCCTCGGACCTCCGGACGATCCGCTCACGCACGTCGTTACCGAGACCCCGCGCCGATCGGAGATTCGAAAGCAGACGCGCGGACTCCGCCGCAGTGAGCGATTCGAGCAGGATCGACGTCGCGTTCAGCTTGCCGCCTCCCCATGCCGGCCGGAGGTCGAGTAGCTCCAGCCGTGCGAGCGTCACGATCAGGATCGGCGCGTCGCGTGCCCAGTCCGCCACGTTGTCGATCAGCTTCAGGAGAGCCGGCTCGGCCCACTGCGCGTCGTCGAACACGACGATCAGCGGACGCCGCCGCGCGACCGCTTCGAATAGGCGCCGAGTCGCCCAGAAGATCTCGTCGTTCGTCGCCGTCGCCCCCGGCTCGCCGATCGCGGCGAGGACGGACGCAGCCACGATCTCGGCGTCTTCTTCGCCCGCGAGCGCGTCGAGAACCCCTTGCCGTGGCTCCGACCCGAACGCCTGCTCGACGATCTCCACGAGCGGCCAGAAGGTGATTCCCTCGCCGTACGAGAGACACCGCCCGACAAGCACCGAGCCGCGTCCTTCGACCTCACGCGCCAGCTCGGACGCGAGCCTGGACTTGCCGATCCCCGGCGGCCCGAGGATCGTGAAGAGGTAGGCGCGACGTTCCCGCCCGGCCCGCTCGTAGGCGTGGCGGAGCTGCTCGAGCTCGTGCTCGCGCCCGACCATCGGCGCATCCGCGTGCCTCGGGCCCGGGATCAGCTCGCGGGTCGACTCGCCGACGACGGTCTCGCCGTCGGCGGCCGAGGCGGCGAGGCGCGGCGCCGCTTCGAACGGCGCGCCGGACATCGCCGAATCGCCGATGACCGTGCCGCTCTCGACCCCGATGCGCAGGACGACCGGTTCTGACGCCCGCTCGTGGATCTCGGCTGCAGCGCGAATCGCGCGCAGCGCGTCGTCTTCGCGTGCGACCGGTAGGCCGAACACGGCACAGACGAGCGGGCCCGCCGCGTACACCACCTCGCCGCCGTGGCTGCGCACCGCGTCGCGCACCGCCGAAGCCGCATCAGCCAGAACCCGGCGGTGCCGCTCCGGATCGCGCTCGTCCGGTGCCGCCAGGTCGACGGCGATGACCGTAACCGGGCGACGCAGCTCGCGCGGGACGGCGACGTCGTCGGGGCGCGCTGTGAGCGGTACGTCCAGCGCGGGATCCTGTGCGAGCACGGCCTGCTCGAGCCGCCGCAACTCCGGCCCGGGCTCGATTCCGAGCTGCTCCACGAGCGCGCGGCGCCCGGCGGCGTACGCCTCGAGCGCCTCGACCTGGCGGCCCGACCGGTAGAGCGCGACCATCAGCTGCCCGCGCAGCCGTTCGCGCAGCGGATGCTCGGCGACGAGCCGCTCCAGCTCGCCCGTCACCCGCGCATGCCGCCCGAGCCGGAGGTCGACGTCGATGCGCTCCTCGAGAGCGGCTGTGCGCAGCTCCTCGAGGCGCGCGATCTCGGGCTGCGCGAACGGTTCTGCCTCGAGCTCCGCGAGCGGCGGGCCCCGCCAGAGCTCGAGCGCCTCGCCGAGCTGGGCCCGCGCGGGTTCGGGCGGTGCCTCACGCGCCTCCGCTACGAGCCGCTCGAAGCGCGCCAGGTCGAGCGCCTCCTCGCCGACACGAAGGACATAACCCGGCGGCTGGGTCACGAGCGCGTCCTTCCCACGACCGAGCGCTTTGCGAAGTTGCGAGACGTGCACCTGAAGCGTGTTCCGAGCCGACTCCGGAGCCTCCTCCGGCCAGAGCTCGTCGATCAAGCGCTCGCTCGAGACGGGACGGTTCGCATTGAGCAGAAGGATGGCCAGAAGCGCGCGCTGCTTCGGGCTCCGGAGTTGCACGACACGGCCCTCGTCCACGATCTCGAGGGGGCCGAGGATGCGGAACTGCACGTTTGGTCCTCCGGTCGGGGACGCGACGCTACCAGGCTTCAGCGGCGCTTCAGCGCGGCTTCAGCGGTAGGTCGGACGATGTGCGAGACACGAAAGGGGTGCCACCGTGAAGAACGCGGCCACGTGGGACTGAAAGGAGTCATCGTGCAGAACGCAGCCGCCTGGGACTGAGAGAACGCGAAGGACGCCCGGCCTCGGCCGGGCGTCCTTCTCTCAGAAGATCGAGCGGAGCAGCGCGGCGATCTCGGCGGGCGTGGCGGGGCGCGGGTTGTCCTCGTTGCCCTTGCGCGAGGCCGCCGCGGCCGCGACCTCATCGAGCTCGGCCTCGGGTACGCCAAGGTCGCGCAGCCGCCCGAAGCGGCCCGGCGCCGCGAGCTCCTCGACGCGGGCGGCCGCGTCGTCTGTCCCGAGCGCCGCAGCGAAGCGGGCGACGGCGTCGGGCGCCAGCGGCTCGTTGAACCGGAGCGCGGGCGGCAGGCAGAGGGCGTTCATCGTGCCGTGCGGCAGGCCGTAGCGGCCGCCGAGCGCCTGCGCCAGCGCATGGCCGAGGCCGAGGCCGGCGAGCGCGAGCGCCTCCCCGCACGCCGCTGCGCCGTGCAGGAGCTTCGTCCGTGCGTCGAGGTCACGGCCGTCGGCGACGACGCGCGGGAGCTCGCGGCCGACCGTCTCCGCCCCTTCGAGCGCGCGACGGTCGCCCTCGTCGCTCCGGCCGCGGACGTAGAGCGCCTCGGCCGCGTGCGCGAGCGCATTGAGCGCGGTGCCGACGGTCTCCGGCACGGGCAGGCCGAGGGTCAGCTCGGGGTCGTAGACGATCGCGGCGAGATGGGCCCCGCCGCCGCCGCCGACCATCTTCCGGTCCGGGTCGCGGACGCCGTAGAACCGGGTCCACTCGGCGCCCGAATACGTCGTCGGCACCGAGACGAGCGGGAGGGCCGAAGCGGCCGAGGCCGCCTTGGCCGTGTCGATCGCGCTGCCGCCGCCGACGGCGAGGATGACGTCGCACTCCGCCGGCACCTCGATCCGGTGCGACGGCACCTCGGTCCAGCGCGCTGCGGCCGGGACGTCGAGCGTCTGCCAGCGCGGGCTCGCGACGAGGAACGGGCGCCCGAGCCCGAGCAGGTCGAGCACACGGGGCACCTCGGCGAGGCCCCAGCGGACGATCATGCGAGCCGGCTTCCGGCGAACGCGACGAACGCGTCGGCGGCGCGGGTGCTCGTCCGTCCGCTCGAGCGGACGAGGTAGATCTCCCGCGCGAGGTCGAGGTCGGCGACCCGCGCGGCGGTGAGCGTGCCGGCGGCGAGGTCGGACTCGACCGCGTTGCGCGAGATGAACGTGACGCCGTAACCGGCCTGCACAGCGCTCTTGACGGACTCCTGGAGGCCGAGCTGGAGCCGCACGTCGAGGTCGCGCAGCTTGAGGCCCGCGCGGCGGAGCTCCTCCTCGATCATCTGGCGGACTCCGGCGCCCTCCTGCATCACGATCAGGCTCTCCGTGCGCAGCTCGTCCAGCGACACGGTCTTGCCCGCGAAGCGGTGGCCCGGAGGGCAGGCGAGGATCACCTCGTCGCGGACGAAGGGCTCGAAGACGACGCCCCGGTGGCGCCGCGCGGCGCCGACCACACCCAGCTCGAGCTCCCGGCCGGCGACGAGATCGATGACGGTCTGCGTATCGAAGACCGACAGCGCGACGCGGAGCTCGGGGTTCGCCTGCTGGAACTCGCAGAGGAGCAGGGAGACGACGATGCCGCCGGGCCCGGTCGAGGCACCGATCGCGAGCGTGCCGGTCAGCTCGCCCTCGCCCTCCTCGGCGAGCTCGCGCGAGATCTCGTCCTCGAGCGCGAGCAGGCGCTGCGCGCCCTTGTAGAGGCGGAGGCCGGCCTCGGTCGGCTCGACGCGGCGGCCGGAGCGGTCGAGCAGCTGGCGGCCGAGGCGCTTCTCGAGCGCGCGGACCTGGAGGCTCACGGCCGGCTGTGTGACGCCCAGCCGCTCGGCCGCCTGCGAAAAGCTCTTGCGCTCGACCACGGCGCAGAACGCCGCCAGCTGCCGCGTGTCCATAAGCATTTATTATACATCGGGGTTCGACGCGCGCCGCGAGATTTCCGGACGGATCGGCCTTACCGAGCAGGGAGCTCCTGTCCAGGAGAGACGAGATCCGTCGCAGCCCCGGTCCCGGCCGCGCCACCGACGCACTAGCATCCGGCGGGTGGCCGCGACGCCGCCTCGCCTCGAGGACACGCTCACCCAGGGTTTCACGCGCCTCGCGCGCGACAGCCCGCGACGCAGCACCGATCTCGCGTTGCGCGCGCTCGACATCCTGCTGGCCACGATCTTTCTCCTGCTGACGCTTCCGCTGGCGGCCCTGATCGCGGCCGCGATCGCGGTCACGAGCGGCCTCCCGGCGCTCTACCGCGGCGAGCGCGTCGGCCGCACCGGGCACTTCTTCACGATGCTGAAGTTCCGCACGCTACGGCCCGACGCGGAGAGCCGTCTCGGCCCGTACCTCGGCTCCGAGCTCGTCGAGCGGACGTCGGCCGAGTACACGCCGATCGGGCGGTGGCTGAAGGCGACGCAGCTCGACGAGATCCCGCAGTTCTGGAACGTCCTCTGCGGCGACATGAGCCTCGTCGGGCCGAGGCCGATCCGGCCGCGGTTCTTCGCCGAGCTGACGAACGAGCTGCCGGCGTACTGGCAGCGCCTCGTCGTCCGCCCCGGGCTGACGGGCCTCGCGCAGGTGCGGCACGGCTACGAGACCTCGATGGCCGAGAAGCTCGCCCACGACCTCGAGTGGATCGCCGACCGCTCCGTGTCGCTCTACCTGCGCACGCTCGTGGCGACGGGGTGGCGCGTCGTCGGCCAGTCCCTCCGTGGGGTCGCGCGGCCGAGAACCTAGACTCGTCCCATGTGCGGCATCTGTGGAATCGCGTCCTCCCGGGGCGCAATCGACCCCGCACGGCTGGCGGCGATGAGCGCGACCCTCGTCCATCGCGGACCGGATTCGGACGGGACGTTCGTCGATGGGCCCGTCGGCCTCGCGGCGCGCCGGCTCGCGATCATCGACCTCGACCGCGGTGACCAGCCGATCTCGAACGAGGACGGAACGGTCACGGTCGTCCAGAACGGCGAGGTCTACAACTACGAGGAGCTGCTCGGCGAGCTCGAGCGCGCGGGCCATCGCTTCAAGACGCACTGCGACACCGAGGTGCTCGTCCACCTGTACGAGGAGGACGGCCTCGCGTTCGCCTCACGGCTGCGCGGGATGTTCGCCGTCGCGATCTGGGACGCGCCGCGGCGGCGGCTCGTGCTCGCGCGCGACCCGTACGGGATCAAGCCGCTGTACTACCGGATCTCCGGCGACGGGCTCGAGTTCGCGTCGGAGCTACGCGCACTCCCGCGCGGCGAGATCGACTTCGACGCGCTCGAGTGCTTTCTCGCCTTCAACTCGATCCCCGCACCGCTCTCGATCTTCCGCGACGTCCGCAAGCTGCCGCCCGGCCACCTGCTCGTCTGGGAGGGCGGCGCCCCGCGCCTCGAGCGCTACGCGCGCCCGGGCCCCGGCGAGACGCGCTCCGACGAGGAGGCCGAGCTCGTCGAGGAGTGCCGCGCGCGCCTGCGCGACTCGGTGCGCGCGCACCTCGTCAGCGACGTCCCGGTCGGCGTGATGCTCTCGGGCGGTGTCGACTCGGGTGCGCTCGCGGCCCTCGCCGCGCAGGAGAGCTCGGAGCCGGTGCGCACGTTCTCGATCGGCTTCGAGGAGCAGTCCTTCGACGAGCTCGCCGGGGCGCGCGCCGTCGCGGAGCGGTACGGGACCCGGCACCGCGAGCTGGTGCTGCGACCCGACGCCGCGCTGCTCCTCCCGGTGCTCGCGGACGCGTTCGACGAGCCGTTCGCGGACTCCTCGGCGCTGCCGACCTACCTCGTCTCCCGTCTCGCGGCCGAGGACGTGAAGGTCGCGCTCTCCGGCGAGGGCGGCGACGAGCTCTTCGGCGGCTACTACACGTACGTCGCCGATCTGATCGCCGAGCGGGCCGGCCGCCTCGCCGGATTCGCACGGCCCCTCGTCGAGCGGCTGCCGACCTCGACCGCGAAGGCGAGCTTCGACTACAAGGCCAAGCGGTTCGTCCGCGCCGCGCACCTGCCGCCGCTCGAGCGCCACCACGCCTGGAAGGAGATCTTCTCGCCGGACGTTCGCGAGGAGCTGACCGGGCGGCGGTCGACGTTCGACCCGGTGGACATTCTGCGGGCGCGCCACGACGAGACGGAGGGGGCGGACCTGCTCGCGCGGCTCCAGGACGTCGACTTCGGCATCTACCTCGCCGACGACCTGCTCGTGAAGACCGACCGCGCCTCGATGGCGCACTCGCTCGAGGCG
>DAISLG010000032.1:0-15008 GCA_036820565.1 Gaiellaceae bacterium
TCCGCCTGCGCAAGGTCGAGCTCTCGGCCGGCAAGCGCCAGACGGCGAGCTCGCGGCGCAAGCGCGAAGCCGCCGTCAACTAGCGTCGGCGTCCGGACCCGTGCGTACGCTTCGGGCCGTGTCTGCACTGGAGCGGAAGTCCGTCTCCGAGCTCGAGCGGGAGATCCACGACCGACTTGCCGAGCTGCGCCGCCGCGCGTCGTCGGCGCCGCCGCCGAAGGAGGTCGACGTCGCCGTCGTCTGCGAGAACTGGGTGCGCGGGTTCGCCTGGGACGAGACGTTCAGCGAGGAGACGGTGATCGAGGAGCTCGGGGTGCTGGCGCGCTCGGTCCAGCAGGAGCTGGAACCGCACGTCCGCACGCGCCTCGTCGAGCTCTGGCGCGACCTCCGGCGCGAGCGCTTCGCCGACGCCGCCTAGCGCCGCGGCGGCTATTCCGGCGCGGTCGTCAGTTCGCGCACCTGACCCTCGACCTTCGCGATCATGTCCTGAACGTCCACCGCTTCACGCAAGAGCCCGGTAACGGCGACCCCAAGCGCCCGAAGTAGCTCCTTTCGCTCCAGCGAGTGCACGAGCGCGCCGTCAAAGCTGTCGCGGACATCCGAAGGCAGTTGGTCGAATCCTTTCGCGTGCCCCGTCGGGAGGTCGCGGCGCAGGCAGGCGAGGGTGAGCGCGTGGTCGCGCACGCAGCTGATGCAGTACTCCGCGTGCCACCACTGCCCACGAGCGACGCCAACCACGGCATGGCGCGTATAGAGAACGGCCCAACCGAAGAGGTTCCGCGCCGAAGGAGGTGGAGCGAACTCGGCGGTGTGCGCGCCGAAGAGCAACCTGAACGTAGGACTCGTCTGCCGAATGCTCTTTGGCGCGAACGAGAGGTCTACCTGTAACCAGTCCGCAAGCAGGAACACGCGGTAGATCAGGTCGCCGCTGGCAAGATCGAGGAGCGGAACTGCGTCGAACGCTTCGGCTAGCTCGCGAGTCCAGTCGTCCATCACGTCGGCCACAGAAGCGCCCTCGGCCACTCCGAAGGTGAAATCGAGATCTGACCAGCGGTCTCCCTGGCCGAGCGCGAGAGACCCGATGACGGCGGCCGCGACGACCCGCGGGTCCGAGTCTGCGAGTTCCAGCACGTGGTCACGTACTCGGTCGCGCTCCTCAACCGCGGACATCAGCCGCCGCCCGCCATCCGCAAGATCTCGTCCAACGACTGCTCCGCGAGAGACGGGAGAACGACGTCGGCTTCGTCGAACGCTGCACCGCGCGTGATCTCGTTCGGAACGGCGGCACAAAGCACTCGAGCCCGCTTGGCCGCGCGAACACCCGAGGGCGAATCCTCGAACGCCAACGCCTGATTCGCGTGAACGTCGAGAATCACAAGCGCGTGACGATAAAGCTCCGCCTTGTCCCGCGTCGGCTCCTCGTTCGCGCAGATGAACGCGTGCCATTGGTGGTCGAGACCCACGACGTCACAGTGGGCCTTCACTCGATCATCGCGGTTCCTTGTAACGATCGCCGTCTTGATGGCGCGCTCCTGAGCTTCGGCGAGGCGTTCGCGTACGCCCGGCAATAGCGGAGCCTGCGCGTACAGCTCAGCCTTTCGCCGTGTTCGGCGTGCAATGACGGCCTCCCGATCGACGGTGGTTCCGGTCAGCTTTTCGAGATGTGCAATCGCATCGAAAGCGCCAGACGTCGAGCTCCCGCTGCCAACCGCCGGCAGCCAATCCTCGAGCGCAAGGTCGACACCATAGTCGGCGTATGTGTCGCGCCACGACTGGAATGTCGGAACCTCCGTATCGACGACGACGCCGTCGAAGTCGAAAAGGAGCGCAGTGATCACGTGGCGGGAACGTACACGCTGGCCGTCCTAGGTCTCAGCCGGCCGCAGCTCCTCGAGCCGGTCGATTCGCGCGAGGGCGGGGAAGAGCGGTGCCCAGCCCGCGGCCAGGCCGATCGTCACGAGGCCACCGAGGACGACCGCGGTCACCGCGCCGAGCAGCGACGCGGCGAGCCCCGACTCGAACGCGCCGAGCTCGTTCGACGCGCTGATGAACACCATCTCGACGGCCAGCACCCGGCCGAGCAGCGCGTCCGGCGTCGCGAGGGCCACCGCCGTCGCGCGGATGTTGACGCTGAACATGTCCGCGAAGCCGCTGACGGCGAGCGCCACGAACGAGAGCAGGAACGAATGCGAGAGGCCGAAGACGACGATGCTCGTCCCGAACGCCGCGACGACGAGCAGCAGCTTCTGCCCGGCCCGCCCGCCGAGGGGGCTCCGCGTCAGCATCGCCGCGGCGATCAGGCCGCCGACCGAGGGAGCGCTGCGCAGGATTCCGAGGCCGAGCGGCCCCGTGTGCAGGATCTCGCGCGCGAACAGGGGCAACAGCGCCACTGCACCGCCGAACAGCACGGCGAAGAGGTCGAGCGTGATCGCGCCGAGCACGATCCTCGAGCGGCGGATGAACGCGATCCCCGCGAGCACGTGCTCCAGCCGCGGCGTCGCCTCGGCCTGCTCGACGGCGCGGGGACGCATCGCCGCGACGCCGAGGAGCGCCGCGCCGAAGAGCGCCGCCGCGAGCACGTAGACGAGTTCGGGCCTGAGCGCGAAGACGAAACCGCCGAGCGCCGGCCCGACGATCATCGCCGAGCGCATCACCACCGAGCGCAGCGCGAGGGCGCTCGCGAGGATCTCGGGCGGCACGAGCGCGGGCGGAAGCGCGCGGGCCGCGGGCGTGCCCAGCGCGCCGAAGACCCCGTTCGCGGCGGCGAGCGCGAAGAACGGCCAGAGCTGCGACGCGCCCGAGAGGGTGACGGCGACCAGGCAGACGGCGATCGCCACGCTCCCGAGGAGCGAGCCGGCGAAGACGAGCCGCCGCGGGAGCCGATCCGCGAGCTGGCCCGCCGGCAGCGCCAGCAGCGGCAGCGGTAGGAACTCTGCGAGGCCGATCAGCCCGAGGTCGAGCGCGCTCCGGTGGATCGCGTAGACCTGCCAGCCGATCGCGACGTCGACCATCTGGCCGGCGAGCCCCATCCCGACGAGGGCGGTGCAGAGCAGCCGGTAGTCGCGCACATGGAGGGCGGGGGGCAGCCGTCGTCTCGTCTCCACGCCGAGACGCTACCGCTGTGTCACGATCACGCGGTGGACTTCGACCTCGCGCCCGAGCAGGAGCTGATCCGCACCACGGCGCGCGAGTTCGCCGACCGCGAGATCGCCCCGCACGCTCGCGACTGGGATCGCTCCGAGACGATGGACCGCTCGATCGTCGGGAAGCTCGCCGAGGTGGGCTTCCTCGGCGCGTCGCTTCCCGAGGAGTACGGCGGGATGGGGCTCGACACCGTCTCGTACTGCCTCGTCGTCGAGGAGATCGGCCGCGCCGACTCGTCCGTGCGCGGGATCGTCTCCGTCTCGAACGGCCTCGTCGGCAAAACCGTGGCGAAGTGGGGGACCGAGGAGCAGCGCCGCGAGCTCCTGCCCGGGCTCTCGACCGGCGAGGCGCTCGGCTGCTACGCCCTGACCGAGCCGGGCGCGGGGTCGGACCCCGGAAGCCTCGAGACGCGGGCGGAGCGCGACGGCGGCGACTGGGTGCTCTCGGGCCAGAAGATCTTCATCACGCTCGGGACGTGGGCGGCGTTCGCGCTCGTCTTCGCCCGCACGGGCGAGCCGGGGTCGCGCGGGCTGACGTGCTTCGTCGTCCCCACCGACGCGCCGGGCTTCGAGTCGCGGGCGATCAAGGGCAAGCTCGGCCTGCGCGCGCAGGACACAGGTGAGCTCTTCCTCGACGGCGTGCGCGTGCCGGACGGCGCCCGGCTCGGCGAGCTCGGGCAGGGCTTCAAGGTCGCGATGTCGGCGCTCGACCACGGGCGGATCTCGCTCGGCGCCGGTTGCGTCGGGATCGCCCAGGGCTGCCTCGACGCGTCGGTGGCGTATGCGCAGGAGCGGAAGCAGTTCGGCAAGGCGATCGCAGGCTTCCAGCTCGTCCAGGAGCTGCTCGCGGACATGGCCGTCGAGACGCAGGCTGCGCGGCTCCTGGTCTGGCGCGCCGCCGCCGCCTCCGACGCGGGGCGCAAGCACACCGACGAGTCGTCCTATGCGAAGTACTACGCGAGCGAGGTCTCCGTCAGGGCCGCGAACGCCGCCGTCCAGGTGCACGGCGGCTACGGCTACGTCGACGAGTACCCGGTCGGCAAGTACCTCCGCGACGCGCGCGTGACGACGCTCTACGAGGGGACGAGCCAGGTGCAGAAGCTGATCATCGGCCGCGCGCTGACCGGCCAGAGCGCGTTTGTCTGACGCGGACGCCGTCGCGGAGGCGCGGGCCTACAACGAGGAGGTCGAGCGGCTCCTCGCAACGCAGCCCTCGGTCCACGAGGTCCCGCCCGAGGTCTCGCGGCGGATCCGGCGCGAGGGGCAAGGCATCTTTCCCGCGACGGTACTCCTCCCGCAGGCGCGCGACCTCTCGGTGCCGGGGCGGTCAGGGGAGATCGCCCTGCGCGTCCTCGCGCCGGAGCGCGAGGCGACCGGGATCTATGTCCACATCCACGGCGGCGGCTGGGTGCTCGGCTCCGCCGACGGCCAGGACGAGCGTCTGTGGGCGATCGCCGAGGAGACCGGTCTCTGCGCGGTCAGCATCGAGTACCGGCTGGCGCCCGAGCATCCGTATCCCGCCGCGCCCGACGACTGCGAGGACGCCGTCCTCTGGCTGCTCGAGCACGGGCCACGGGAGCTCGACACGCCGGACGTGCTCACGATCGGCGGCGAGTCGGCGGGCGCGCAGCTCGCCGCCGTGACGCTGCTCCGCCTCCGCGACCGGCACGGCGTCACGCCGTTCCGCGCGGCGAACCTCGTCTACGGCGTCTTCGACCTCTCGATGACGCCGAGCCAGCGGAACTGGGGCGAGCGCAACCTCGTGCTCTCGACGCCGATCATGCACTGGTTCGGCGATTGCTTCGTGCCGGACGTCGAGCGCGACCACCGCCGCGACCCGGACGTCTCCCCGCTGTACGCCGACCTCAGCGGGCTGCCGCCCGCGCTCTTCACGATCGGCGACGCCGACCCGCTCCTCGACGACTCGCTCTTCATGGCCGCGCGCTGGCAGGCAGCCGGCTCCCCGGCGGAGCTCGTCGTCTACCCGGAGGCCGCCCACGGCTTCACGCTCTTCCCGATCGAGGTCGGCCGGCGGTGCAACGCCGACCAGTACGCGTTCCTGCGGGCTAGCTGCCGATGACGATCTCCGGCGCGTCGCCGGGTCGCAGCCAGCGAAGCACCTGCCGCAAGCGGGGGTAGGCGAGGCTGACGCAACCGTTCGTCGGCCCACCGGTGCCGACGTGGAGGAAGATCGCCGAGCCGCGGCCCGGTACGGCCGGATGGGCGTTGTAGTCGATCACCGCGAAGTGGCCGTAGGCGGCCGTCGGCTTCCACAGGCCCTCGCTCTCCGCGCGGAACGGCGGCCGCGTCCCGCAGCGAACGTGCTGGAAGGTGTTGTACGTGGGCGAGTCCGCGTCCTCGCTCCACCAGTCGCCGCAGACGATGCGGTGATAGCGGTAGTGGACGCCCGGATCGGGCTTCGAGCCGTACATCGACGGCCCGATCCCGAAGGTGCCGATCGGCGTCGTCCCGTCTCCCTCGCGGTGGTGCGCGGAGACGCCGTTGCGGCCGACCCGCGCAGGCCACGGCCCGGCGGCCGGGAGCCAGCAGGAGCCGGAGCGCCGCCAGAGCCGTAGCGATGCCGTCGTCGCGGCAGCCGAGGGCGTGTCGACGGTGATCCGCTGCCGTGCGGCCCCCGTCGCCGGAGTGCACGCGAGCGCGAGCGCGAGGAGGGTGGTCAGACCCATTACGCTCGTGACCTTATGGTGCTCGCGCCGCCGTTCGTCGGGCGAGCCTTCCTCGACGGCGTGCGCGTGCCGGACAGCGCCCGGCTTGTCTAAGAGCGGAGCACGCGCTTCGCGATCACGTCGTTCAGCACCTCGGTCGCGCCGCCGCCGATGCCGAGGATGCGCGCGTCGCGGTAGTGGCGCTCGACTTCGCTCTCGCGCATGTAGCCGAGGCCGCCGTGGAGCTGCACCGCTTCGTGGACGACGTAGTCGCACGCCTCGACGGCCGTGTTCTTCGCCATCGCCGCATCGGCGCGGTCGGCGTCGCCGGAGGCCCACCGCCCCGCGACCACGCGCACGTACTCGCGCGCGACGTCGGTGCGGCGCGCCATCTCCGCGAGCTTGTGGCGCACCACCTGCTTCTCGTCGAGTCCGCGCGCCTTGACCCAGGCGACGGTGAGGTCGACGCATCGCTGCGCCGTCGCGTACGCCTGCACGGCCATCCCGAGCCGCTCCGACTCGAAGTGGCGCATGATCTGCACGAAGCCGGTTCCCTCCTCGCCGACGAGGTTGTCCACGGGGACGCGCACGTCGCCGAACGCGAGCTCGGCGGTGTCGGAGCAGAGCCAGCCCATCTTCTCGAGCTTCCGCGAGACGTGGAAGCCGGGCGTTCCCGTCTCGATCACGAGAAGCGAGACGCCGTCGTGGCCGTCGCCGCCTGTGCGGACCGCGGTTGTGACGAAGTCGGCGCGCGCGCCCGACGTGATGTAGGTCTTCGCGCCGTTCACGACGTAGTGGTCGCCGTCGCGTCGCGCCGTCGTCGCGAGCGCTGCGACGTTCGAGCCGCCGCCGGGCTCCGTCACCGCGAGCGCGCCGATCTTCTCGCCGGCAAGCGTCGGGCGCACGAAGCGGTCGATCTGCGTCGCGTCGCCCGCCGCGGCAATGTGTGGGATCGCGATCCCGTGCGTGAGCAGCGCGGCGCAGAGGCCGGATGAGCCGCCGCCCTGGATCAGCTCCTCCGTGAGGACGATCGAGTGCGTGAAGTCGCCGCCCTGGCCGCCGACGTCCTCCGGGAAGTCGAGCCCGAGCAGCCCCGCCTCGGCCGCCTTCCGGTGCAACTCGCGCGGGACCTCGCCCGCGCGCTCCCACTCGTCGATGTGCGGCGCAATCTCGCGCGCCGTGAACTCGCGCGCGACGCCGCGCAGCAGCAGCTCTTCGGCGACGGCGGTCACAGCAGCGCCTCCGGCAGATCGACCTCGCGCGCACGAAGATACTCGCCGAGGCTCTTCGCCTGGGGGTCCGGGCGCGTCGACGCCGCGACCCCTTCGCCGAGCAGCCCACGCGCGACGAAGTTGAGCGCGAGCAGGTTCGGCAGCTCGTACCGGTCGACGTGCGGCGCTTCCGGAACGAGCTCGCTGAACTTCTCGGGCGTCAGGAAGTCGCAGAGCCACGCGTACGCGTCGTCGGAACGCGCCCACACGCCGACGTTCGCGTCGCCGCCTTTGTCGCCCGAGCGCGCGCCGAAGAGGCGTCCGAGCGGCGCGCGGCGCGTGGGACCGCCGACGGCGGCACCGCGCGACTCGGCGCGCAGCTTCTGCTGCTCGACCTTCGGCACCGACGTCGGCTCGATCGTGACGCGGCGCCCGTCGTGGTGTACGACCACGTGCTCGACGTCGTGCGCGGGAAGCGCCGCCGCCTCGTAGATTGCATACGGGCTCGCGTCGCCGGGCGGCGTGGTGGTGTGGAAGCCGGGGTAGCTCGCGAGGCCGAGCTCGATCGCGGCGCGCGAGAAGCCGCGGCCGACGCGCTCCGCGTCCGGCCCGCGCACCGCCACGCGCAGGTGCGCGTCGACGTCGCCGAAGCGCACGAGGCGCACGTCGGCATCGAGCCCGTCGAGCGGCAGCGAGCGGAGCACGAGGTCGGCTTTCTCGTCGACGTCGAGCCCCGTCAGTACGAACGTCATCTGGTTGCGATAGCCGCCGGAGCGGTTGACGGCGACCTTGAGCGTCGGCGGCGGCGGCTCGCCGCGCACGCCGTCGATGCAGACGCGGTCGGGGCCGTCCTGCGACAGGCGGATCGTGTCGAAGCGCGTGGTCACGTCGGGCCCGAGGTAGCGCGGCGAGTCGATCTCGTACAGGAGCTGCGCCGTCACCGTCTCGACCGAAACGAGGCCGCCGGTGCCGTCGTGCTTCGTGACCACGGTGCTCCCGTCCTCGTGCACCTCCGCGAGCGGAAACCCCGGGTGCTCGAGCCCCGGCACCTCGCGGAAGAACGCGAAGTTGCCGCCGGTCGCGTGCGCGCCGCACTCGAGTACGTGCCCCGCCACGACCGCGCCCGCGAGTGCGTTCCAGTCGTCGCGCGCCCACCCGTAGCGCCACGCCGCGGGGCCGACGACGAGCGATGCGTCGGTGACGCGGCCGGTGACGACGACGTCGGCGCCGCCGCGCAGCGCCTCGACGATCCCCCATGCGCCGAGGTACGCGTTCGCCGTCAACGCGCCGTCGAAGCGATCGTGCACGTCATCGCCCTCCACGTGCGCGACCTTCGCACCGAGCGCGCGCACCTGCTCCGCGAGCGCGGCCGGCGCAAGGCCGCCGGCGTTCGAGACGATCTTGATCCCGCGCTCGAGGCACGGCGCGAGCACGTCGTCGAGCTGGCGCAGGAACGTGCGCGCGTAGCCGTGCTCGGAGCGCGCCAGGATCGCCATCGTCAGCTCCGCCAGATAGTCGCCTGTGAGGGCGTCGATCGGGCCGCCCTCGACCATCTCGCGCGCGGCGGCGAGGCGGTCGCCGTAGAAGCCGGAGCAGTTCGCGATCCGGATCATGCCCAGGCCGGCGAGCGTTTCTCGAGGAACGCCGCGATCCCCTCGCGCGCGTCCTCGCCGGCGAAGAACTCGGCCGACAGGCGCTCCATCTCCGAGAAGTCGAGCGGTGGGCGCACGAGCCGCTTCGCCTCGGCGAGCGCCCTCGGCGCCCCCAGACGCAGCTGCTCGACGTACCGCGCGACCGCGGCGTCGATATCGTCTGCAACCGCGGTCACGAGTCCCGCCGCAGCAGCGTGCGCGGCGTCGAACGGCTCGCCGGTCAGGAACAGCTCGAGCGCGTCCGAGTGGCGCAGCCGCGGCAGGCAGACGACCGAGATCACCGCCGGCACGAGGCCGAGCCGCACCTCGCTGAACGCGAACGTGGCGTCGCGCCCCGCGACGGACAGATCGCACGCCGCGACGAGTCCGACGCCGCCCGCGCGCACGTGTCCGCCGACACGCGCGACGACCGGCTTCGGCATCTCCCACACCGTCGAGAGCACCCCCACGAGCGGAACGTGCCGGCCGCGCGCCTTCAGGTCGGCGCCGGCGCAGAACGCGGGGCCGGTGTGCGTCAGCACGACGACCCGCACGTCCTCGTCGTCGCGCGCGGCGGCGAGGCGCGCGAGCAGCTCCTCCGTTAGCTGAACCGACAGGGCGTTGCGGTTCGCCGGCGAGTCGAGCGTGATCGTCGCGACGCTTTTCCTCGTGCTCAGGTGTACGAGCTCGCTCAGGTTCGCCTCTTCATCAGCAGCGTCTGCGTCCCCTCCTGCACGACCTCGCCACGCTGGTTCACGACCTGCACCTCGAAGCGGACGATGCCGCGGTCCGGCTTCGACGTCTCGCGCTTCTCGGCCACGCCCGAGCGGACGGTGATCGTGTCGCCGAAGAGGATCGGCGCCTTGAAGCGCCACTCCATCCCGACGAACGCGAGCGTCGTGCCCTCGATCGCGCCCGTGCGCGCCGTGAGCCCCGACGCGATCGCGAGCCCGAGGAGGCCGTGCGCGATCCGCTCGCCGAACGGCGTCGACTTCGCGAACTCCGCGTCGACGTGCAGCGGGTTGTAGTCGCCCGACAGCCCCGCGAACGCGAAGACGTCCGCCTCGGTCACCGTCCGCGAATCGGTCACCGTCTCCGTCCCGACCTCGAAGTCCTCGAAGTGCAGCGCTCTCGTCATTCGACCTCCTCCAGGACGACCAGCACCCGGCCGCCGTCGACTTGTTCGCCCTCGTGGACGCGCACCTCCGTGACGCGCGCCGCCTTCGGCGCGGCGATCGCGTGCTCCATCTTCATCGCGTCGACGACGACCAAAGTCTGTCCCGCCTCGACGACATCCCCAGGGGCGACGGCAACGCGGACGACCGCGCCCGGCATCGGCGCGACGAGCGACCCCACCGCTTCGTGCGTCGCGTCGCGGAAGCGCGGCAGCTCGCGCAGCGGGGTCGAGTCGACCCAAGCGACCTCGTCGCCGAGCGTGACGTCGTAGCGCCGCCGCACGCCGTCGACCTCGAGCTCGACCGCGTCCGGCGCGGACGAGACGAGCCGCGCATCGACGCGCTCGCCGTTCACCTCGAGCTCGAACGGGCGCATGCGGTAGCCGACGTCGTAGCCCTCGTAGCGCGCGCGCTGGAGCTGCGACGGGTTGTTGCGCCAGCCGGACGGGAGCGCCTGCCCGCGCCGGCGCTCCGCCTGCGCGGCGAGCGCGGCCGCGGCCGCCTCGAGCGACAGGTCGCGCGCCGGCGGATCGATGCGCTCGAACCACTGTGTGTCGATTCGGTTCGCGGCGAACTCCGGGTGCGCGAGTGCGCCGAGGAGCAGCTCGCGGTTGGTCTCGACACCGGCGATGCGCGCGCGCCGCAGCGCCCCCTCGAGCTTCCGGATCGCCTCCGCCCGCGTCGGCGCGTGCGCGATCAGCTTCGCGAGCATCGGGTCGTACTGGGTCGTGACGACGCTGCCCGCTTCGACGCCGCTCTCGACTCTCACTGCGTGACCCTCGTCGACGTCGAACCGGAGCACGGTGCCGGCGCCCTCGGCATACAGCCGCGCCTCGATCGCGTGGCCTTGCAACACGATGGTACTCGGCAGGTCGAGCGGCTCGCCTTCGGCGATCCGGATCTGGAGCTCGACCAGGTCGAGGCCCGTCACCTCCTCGGTCACCGGGTGCTCGACCTGGAGGCGCGCGTTCGCCTCGAGGAAGAAGAACTCGCCGTCGGGCGCGACCAGGAACTCGATCGTGCCCGCGCCGACGTAGCCGATCGCGCGCGCGAGCGCGACTGCCGCGTCCTGAAGGCGCTCGTCGACCACCGGCGCCTCCTCGAGCACCTTCTGCCAGCGCCGCTGCACCGAGCATTCGCGGCCGTAGAGGTGGACGACGGTACCGTGCACGTCGCCCAGCACCTGCACCTCGACGTGCCGCGCGCCCTCGACGAGCCGCTCGCGGAAGACGCGTCCGTCGCCGAACGACGACGCAGCCTCGCGCTCGGCCGACGCGACCGCCGCGGCGAGCTCGCCCTCGTCGCGCGCGACGCGCATCCCGCGCCCGCCCCCGCCGGCCGCCGCCTTCACGAGCAGCGGAAATCCGTCGTCGCCGAGTACCGGCACGCCGACGCGCGCGGCGAGCTCCTTCGCTGCCACCTTGTCGCCGACCGCCTCGATCGCCTCCGGCGGCGGGCCGATCCACGTGATGCCCGCGTCGCCGACGCGCCGCGCGAACGCCGCGTTCTCGGCGAGGAAGCCGTAGCCTGGGTGGATCGCGTCGGCGCCCGCCCGCACCGCCGCCGCGACCACCGCTTCGTCGCCCAGGTACGACTCGATCGCGACCGCCTCGTCCGCCTCGCGCACGTGCGGCATCGCCGCGTCCGCCTCCGTGTACGTCGCCACGGTCGCGACGCCGAGCGCGCGGCAGGTCCGGAAGATCCGCCGCGCGATCTCCCCGCGATTGGCGACGAGCAGCTTGCGAATCAATGCCGGAAGACGCCCCAGCCGCGCTGGCCGCGCACCTCGTTCGAGTGCACGGCCGAGAGCGCGATCCCGAGCACCGTGCGCGTGTCGCGCGGGTCGATGATGCCGTCGTCGTACAGCCGGGCCGTCAGGAAGAGCGCGAGTGACTCGCGCTCGATCTGCTCCTCGACGGTCGCCCGCACCGCCGCGTCCGCGTCCTCGTCGAACGGCTCGCCCTTCGCCTCCGCCGACGCGCGCGCGACGATCGACAGCACGCCCGCGAGCTGCTCGGGCCCCATCACGGCCGACTTCGCGTGCGGCCACGAGAACAGGAAGCGCGGGTTGTACGCGCGCCCGCACATGCCGTAGTTGCCGGCGCCGTACGACGCGCCGATGTTCAGCGTCAGGTGCGGCACCGCCGAGTTGGACACGGCGTTGATCATCTTCGCGCCGTCCTTGATGATCCCCCGCTGCTCGTACTCGCGGCCGACGATGTAGCCGGTCGTGTTCTGGAGGAAGAGCAGCGGCACGTCGATCTGATTCGCGAGCTGGATGAACTGCGCAGCCTTCTCGCTCTCCTCGCTGAAGAGCACGCCGCGGTGGTTCGCGAGCACGCCGACGGGATAGCCGTGGATCGAGCACCAGCCGGTGACGAGGCTCATGCCATACAGCGGCTTGAACTCGTCGAAGCGCGACCCGTCGACAACACGAGCGAGCACGTCGCGCGGGTCGAACGGAACGCGCAGGTCGGCGCTGGCGATCCCGAGCAGCTCCTCCGGGTCCTCGAGCGGCTCGTCCGCCGGCTCGGTCGGGCCGGGCCCGAGCTTGCGCCGGTTGAGGCGGCGCACGATCTGGCGCCCGATCCGGAGCGCATCCTCCTCGTCGAGCGCCATGTAATCGGCGAGGCCGGAGATCCGCGCGTGCATCTCCGCGCCGCCGAGCTCCTCGTCCGTGGACTCCTCGCCCGTCGCCATCTTCACGAGCGGCGGCCCGGCGAGGAACACCTTCGCGCGCTCCTTGACCATCACCGAGTAGTCGCTCATTCCGGGCACGTAGGCGCCGCCGGCGGTCGAGTTGCCGAACACGAGCGCGATCGTCGGGATCCCCAGCGCCGACAGCTGCGTCAGGTCGCGGAAATGGCGACCGCCGGGGATGAAGATCTCCGACTGCGTCGGCAGGTCGGCGCCGCCCGATTCGACGAGGTTCACGAGCGGGAGCCGGTTCTCGCGCGCGATGTCGGACGCGCGCCCGACCTTGCGTGCGGTGAAGGGGTTCGTCGAGCCGCCGCGCACCGTCGGGTCGTTCGCGAGGATCACGCACTCGACGCCTTCGATCACGCCGATGCCCGTGACCACCGACGCGCCGACCTTGTACTCGGTGCCCCACGCCGCGAGCGGCGAGAGCTCGAGGAACGGCGAGTCGCGGTCGACGAGCAACTCGATCCGCTCGCGCGGGAGCAGCTTGCCGCGCGCGCGGTGCCGCTCGACATAGCGGGGCCCGCCGCCCGCGCACACCTCCGCGAGCTGCACGTCGATCTCGGCGAGCTTCTCGAGCTGCGCCACGCGGTTGGCGGCGAACTCCGCCGAGCCGACGTCGAGCATCAGACCGTCGCGCGCAGTTCGGCGTACTGCTGTCGCAGGATGTTCTTCTGGATCTTGCCGGTCGACGTCTTCGGCAGCCCGTCGAGAAACAGCACGCGCTTCGGCGCCTTGAAGTGCGGCAGCTTGCGCTTCGCCGCCTCGATCACCTCGTGCTCGGTCAGCGTCTCGCCCGGTCGCGGCGTCACGATCGCCGTCACGACCTCGCCCCAGCGCGGATCGGGCAGGCCGATCACGACGCACTCGAGGATCCGCGGCTCCGCGTCGTAGAGCGCGCGCTCGACCTCGAGCGACGCGACGTTCTCGCCGCCGGTCTTGATCACGTCCTTCAGCCGGTCCTCGAACCAGAGCACGCCGTGCTCGTCGAAGTGGCCGACGTCGCCGGAGTGGAACCAGCCATCGCGGAACGCCTCGTCGGTCGCCGCCTCGTCGTGGAGGTAGCCGGCCATCGTCTGCGGACTGCGGTAGACGATCTCACCGGTCTCGGCCGGCCCGAGCAGGTTGCCGTCGGCGTCCATGATCGCCGTCTGGACGTTCGGGATCTGCCGGCCCACCGACCCCGGAAAGCGCAGCTGGTCCTCCGGCGCGAACAGCGTCGTCAGCGGCGCCATCTCCGTCTGGCCGAAGCCGAGCGCGAAGTCGCACTTGAACGCGTCGATCGCGCGACGCAGGTCCTCGTCGGGCATCGGCGCCATCGCGTACCCCACCAGCTCGAGGCTCGAGAGGTCGCGGTCGGCGAAGCCCGGCGTCTCCATCAGCGCGCGGATCATCATCGGGAGACCGAGGAAGTACGTGATCCGCTCGCGCTCGATCGTGTCGAGCAGCGCCTGCGGGTCGAACCCGCGCATCAACACCAGCGTCGATCCGCGCTGAAGCGCGGAGGTTGCTAGCGCGAGCGCGGCAGTGTGGAAGAGCGGCATGAACAGCGCGTAGCGCCACGAATCGGCGGCTCTCCACGCGTTGGAGAACGTAAGCGCGTTGATGTACACGTTGAGGTGCGTCTGCATGACGCCCTTGGGCGCTGACGTCGTGCCGCTCGTATACATGTAGCCGACGGGGTCGCGGTCCTCGACGTAGCACTGCGGCTCGGCGTCTGATGCGTCGAGCGCGAACGGCGTCACAAGGCGTTCGAGGTCGCCGACGAGCGCCTCGAACGTGGGCTCCACGAGTGCGAGCTTCGGCTTGCAGTGGTCGATCACGTAGCCGACCTCGCCCGGCCCCCACAGCAGGTTGATCGGGACTGCGACGGCGCCGATCTTCGCGCACGCGTAGTACGACTGGAGGAACTCCGCGCAGTTGCCGGCGATCAGCAGCACGGGGTCGCCGCGGCCGATCCCGCGCGCGAGCAGCGCGTGCGCGAGCCGGTTCGTCGCGGCGTTGAGCTCGGCGTAGGTGAAGCGGCGGTCGCCGTCGACGACCGCCTCGGCGTTCGGCGCGCGCCAGGCCGTCCGCGTCAGCATGTCGCCGACGTTCACGCGCTGGATCAGGTTGCGTTCGAGCGTCACGTCCATCAGTACGACTTCGGCAGTCCCAGCGAGTGCTGGGCGACGTGGTTGAGGATCATCTCCCGGCTGACCGGCGCGATGCGCGACAGGCGCACGCCCCACCACATGTCGGCGAGGCCGTACTCGTCGGCGATCCCGTTGCCGCCGTGCACCTGGATCGCCTGGTCGACGCACGCGATCGCGGCCTCCGCCGCGGCGTAGTTCGCCATGTTCGTCGCCTCGCCGGCGTCGACGCCGCTGTCGTACGCCCATGCAGCCTTGTACGTCATCAGCCTTGCGAGCTCGAGCTCGATCTTGCACTTCGCGAGCGGGTGCGCGAGCCCCTGGTGCGCGCCGATCGGGACGCCCCACAC
>DAISLG010000033.1:0-14618 GCA_036820565.1 Gaiellaceae bacterium
TGCATGTGTTAAGCGCGCCGCCAGCGTTCGTCCTGAGCCAGGATCAAACTCTCCATGAAGATCGGTTTGCGGTGGGCCTTTAGACCCGTTGCAAGCTGATTTATGTGAGTTTGAACTCAAATCCGCCTCCCGAGGGAGACGTGACGAGGTTCAATTGATTCCTCGCAGCTACGCCGGCAAGCCGGTGCAGCCGAGAGGTCTCGACGTAAACGCACGCTGTTGAGTTTTCAAAGACCGTGCCGCCGGGGCGACGTAAAAAAGCCTCCGACTCGCGCCAGAGGCCTGCAGACTACTACCGGATGAAACGTCGTATCCGATTGCGTCCGAAGGCGCTCCAGTTTGGGGTACGGGGACCGTCCTGCACCACTCCTTGCGGAGCGGCCGAGGAATAGTAGCAGCGCTCAGGCCTGCGTCAAGCGGGCATAGCGCCGTTTTCCCGCCTGGACGAGGGCGCCGGCGAGCAGCGACCGCGGCACGTCCAGGTCGGAAACGACCTCGCCGTTCACCTTGACCGCTCCCTGGGCGATCAGGCGGCGCGCCTCGGACGTCGACGCGATCCCGAGCGAGGCGGCCAGGAGAGCCGGCAGATGGACGGGATCGCCGTCGGGAAGCGGCACCTCGGGCACGTCGTCGGGCGCCTGGCCCTCGCGCACGACGCGCGTGAAGTGCGCCTCGGCCTCGCGGGCGGCGTCCTCGGAGTGCCAGCGGGCGACGATCCGCCGCGCGAGATCGAGCTTCCAGGCCATCGGGTCGTCGGGGTGGTCGCCTCCGACGAGGAGCGACCACCACTGCGCGAGCGCGCCGTCCGGGATCGACATCGTCTTCCCGAACATCTCCGCCGGCGGGTCGGTGATCCCGACGTAGTTGCCGATCGACTTCGACATCTTGTCGACGCCGTCCGTCCCGACGAGGATCTCGTAGGTGACGACCACCTGCGGCTCGAGGTCGTACTGGGGCATCACGTCGCGCCCGGCGAGCAGGTTGAACAGCTGGTCGGTGCCGCCGATCTCGATGTCCGCCTCGACGGCGACCGAGTCGTACGCCTGCATCAGCGGGTAGAGCAACTCGGACAGCGAGATCGGCGCGTGCGCCCCGAAGCGATTGGCGAAGTCGTCGCGCTCGAGCAGGCGCGCGACCGTCATCGTTCGCGTCAGCCGCACGACGTCGGCGTAGGAGAGCTTCGCGAGCCACTCGCCGTTGTACCGCACCTCCGTCCGCTCGCGGTCGAGGATCCGGAACGCCTGATCGGCGAAGAGCTTCGCGTTCGCGTCGAGGAGCTCGTCCGGGAGCACCGGGCGCTCCTTCGAACGGCCGGACGGGTCGCCGATCCGGGCGGTGTAGTCGCCGACGATCAGGACGACGATGTGGCCCTCTCTCTGGAACGCCGCGAGCCGGTCGAGGACGAACGCAAAGCCGAGGTGGATGTCCGGGGAGGTCGGGTCGATCCCCAGCTTGACGCGGAGCTGCCGGCCGAGCGCGAGCTTCCGCTCGAGGCCGCCCGCGGGCAGAACGTCGACGGCGTTCAGGGTCAGCTCCGCGAGGCCCATCGCGCGAGTCTAGCCCTGGGCTTTGCGTCAGGCGGGAACGGCGACGGCCGACGCGAGGCCGACGTGGACCCGGTTGCGGCCGAGCTCCTTCGCGATGTAGAGCGCGCTGTCGGAGCGCCGCAGCAGGTCGTCGGACGAGCCGGCATGGTCGGGGAAGCACGCACCGCCGATCGAGACGGCCGCCCGGACGGCGGAACCGCTCCTGACCCTGAACGGCTCGCCGCCGATTCCCGCCCGGCACCGCTCGGCCACCTCGGCCAGCACGGCGTTGTCGGCGCCCGGGAGCAGCACGACGAACTCCTCGCCGCCGTAGCGCGCGACGAGGTCGCTCGCGCGGACGGCCTCGGCGAGCCGCCCGGCGATCTCGACGAGGACGTCGTCGCCGCTCGGGTGGCCGTGGAGGTCGTTCACCCGCTTGAAATGGTCGACGTCGATGACGAGCAACCCGAGGTACGAGCGCGTGCGGACGGCCCGCTGGACCTCGAGGCGCAGCATCTCCTCGAAGAAGCGACGGTTGTTCAGCCCGGTGAGACCGTCGGTGACGGCCAGTCGCTCCTGCTCGACGAGGGCGTCGCGGAGCTCGCGCACGACGCGCTCCTTCTCGCGGGCGGTCAGGCAGAGCGACGCGACGAGCGCCGAGACGGCGTAGAGCGCGACGACTGTCGCGCCCATCGTCACGTTGCCGTCGTGCACGTCGAGCGCGAAGATCGCGAGCGTCGCGGCGACGCCGGCGAGGACGAGCGGCAGTCCCGCCTCGCGTGGGAGCGGCCGGAAGGTCGCATCGTCCTCGGCGCGGCGAACCGCGACGAGCGCGCCGAGGCAGAGCAGCAGCGCCTCGAGCTGCCAGCCGACGTTGACCCAGCGCCCGGGGATCGCGTCATGGAGGACGACGGCGTACGTGTATGCCGCGTCGGTGACGGCGCTGACCGCGAACGCGAGGCCCACGACGGCGACCGATCGGGGGACGCGCCTGTTTCCGGCGAAGGCGACCAGGCCGAGCACCATCAGGATCGCAACGCCGAGTAGCGGATAGGCGACCCCGGTGACGGTTGCGAGCGACAGCCCCCAGCCGAACTGCGGCTCGATCAGCAGGGTGAAGCCGACGAAGCCGGCGGCGACGACCATGATCGACGCGTCGAGGAGCGCGCGGGCGACGCGCATGTCGAGCCGCTGGGCGAAGCCGAGGAGGACGGCCGGGATCACGAGCACGTACGAGCTGAGGTAGAGGACGTCCGCAATGGACGGGAACGGCGTCTGCCGGCCCAGGGCGAGCTCGTAGAACCCCCAGACGAGCTCGCCGAGGAGCCAGAGCCCGTTCGAGACCGCCAGGACCCGCCAGAAGATCCGGTGGCGCCCGCCCGTCGACCGGGCCGCGGCCACCGTGAGCGCAGCCGCGAGGGCGACCGGGACGACGTAGGCGACGTCGCCGAGCAGGTTGGCGGCGAGCGAGCTTTCCCCCGTGCGGCTGACGGCGAAGGCGTAGGCGGCGAGCCAGGCGAGGCCGCCCGCCACGAAGCTGCGGAGCACGGGGTCGGAGCCGATGCGCGCCCGGTCCGGGGCCGCCCGCGCGCTCTGGCGGTCGTACGCCGTCCGGATCGAATGGTCGGCGAGAACCGCCGCCATGGCACACCTCCTGTGGCCGCAACGCCCTTGTTGGAGTTTCGGCGCGAGCGCACCAGCGGGAATCCCCCGTTCGGGTGGCTCTCCGCCCGCGGCTACAATCCGCGGGCTCTGGCTTTTCGGCGAAAAACGAAGGCGCCGAAGACGAAGGCGCGGCGCATCAAGAAGCTCCGGCTGCTCGCACTCCTCGGCGTGCTGACGCTCCTCACGACGGCGTCCTTCCTCTTCGGCCTGCTCACCGCGATCTCGAGCGAGATCTCCGCGCTCGACCCCGCGAACCGGCACGAGGAGCTGAACGGCGTCATCTACGCGAACGACGGCCACTCCGTGCTCGCGGTCCTGCGCGGATCGGAGAGCCGCGTCCTCGTCCCGTCGAGCCAGATCTCCCCGTGGATGAAGAACGCGATCGTCGCGATCGAGGACCGGCGCTTCTACGAGCACCGCGGGATCGACCTCCGCGGCATGGCCCGCGCGCTCTGGTCGGACATCCAGCAGAAGAAGGTCGTCGAGGGCGGCTCCACGATCACGCAGCAGTTCGTCAAGAACGCGTACGTGACCAACAAGCGCTCGATCGGGCGCAAGATCCGGGAGGCGGCGCTCGCGTGGCAGCTCGAACAACAACGTTCCAAGGACTGGATCCTGGCGGCGTACCTGAACACGATCTACTTCGCGAACGGCGCCTACGGCGTCCAGCAAGCGTCGCGGATCTACTTCGACAAGAGCGCGAAGGACCTGACCGTCTGGGAGGCCGCCCTGCTCGCCGGGATCCCGGGCGACCCGACCCTCTACGACCCCGTCGCCCACCCCCAGGCGGCGCTCGAGCGACGAAACCTCGTCCTCAAGGACCTGCTCGACGAGAAGTACCTCTCCGACGGGCAGTACGCCCACGCGCTGGCGCACCCGCTTCCGCGCGCCGACCAGGTGCGCCTGCCCGGCACCCAGGGCCAGGCACCGTTCTTCGCGAACTACGTGAAGGACCAGCTCGCGCGCCGCTACGGCGCGAGACGCGTCTACGGCGGCGGGTTCGAGGTGCGGACGACGATCGACCTCGACCTCCAGCGGATCGCGCGCGACTCGATCTCGAAGTGGCTGGCGAGCGAGGCGGGCCCGACGGCGGCGCTCGTCGCGGTCAACCCGCAGGACGGCAGCGTGCTCGCGATGGTCGGCGGCGAGAACTACCACAAGAGCCAGTTCAACCTCGCCGTTTCCGGGCGGCGCCAGCCGGGCTCCTCGTTCAAGCCGTTCGTGCTCGCGACCGCGCTCCGCGAGGGGATCTCCCCGTCGACGACGTTCGTCTCGAAGCACATCCAGCTGAATGCGGACGGGCGCGTCTGGGACGTGAACAACTACGAGGACGAGTACCTCGGGCCGATCGACCTGCGCGTGGCGACGATCCACTCGGACAACTCGGTCTACGCGCAGCTGACGAGCGTCGTCCAGCCGAAGGAGGTCGTCAAGACCGCGAAGGACCTCGGGATCACGAGCAAGCTCTACGACTATTTCTCGATCGGGCTCGGCTCGGAGGCGGTCAACCCGCTCGAGATGGCGCGCGCGTTCTCCGCGTTCGCGAACGGCGGGTTCCGCATCGACGGCAAGACCTTCGAGAACCGCCCGCGCGCCGTCGCGTGGATCAAGGACGCGCACGGCCACGTCGTCGACGTGAACGACCCCAAGCCGGTGCGCGTGCTCAGCTCGAACAACGCCGCGATCGTCTCCGACCTGCTCCAGGGGGTGGTGCGGAGCGGTACCGGCAAGGCGGCCGCGCTCCCCGACCGGCCCGTCGCCGGCAAGACGGGAACGACCGAGAACTACGGCGACGCCTGGTTCGTCGGCTACACGCCGCAGCTCGCGGTCGCGGTCTGGGTCGGCTACCCGAACGAGCTGCGGCCGATGCTGACCGAGTTCCACGGCCGCCCGGTCGCAGGCGGTACCTTCCCCGCGCTGATCTGGAAGAGCTTCATGGAGCAGGCGCTGCCGCAGCTGAAGCTGCCGCCGCAGCCGTTCCCGGCGCCCCAGTGGCCCTACGGGACGACCGAGCGCGTGACCGTGCGGGACGGCCGGCTCGAGCTCGACAACGGCTCGTGCCGGACCTCGACGGAGCTCGTCTTCTTCACCGGCGAGGGGCCGTCGAAGACGGCGAACTGCAAGCCGAACGAGGTCGACGTCCCCAGCGTCGTCGGCAAGAAGCTCGCGGCCGCGAAGGCGATCCTCGCGGGGCAGCCGCTCAGGCCCACGGTCGTCTTCAAGCCCGCGCTCCCGAAGCAGCGGCTCGGGATCGTGCTCGGTCAGATCCCGGCGGGCGGGACGCTCTCCTCCTACGACACGGTCACGCTCGTGCTCGCGAAGCCGCTCCACGGCGTCGTGCCGAGAGTCGTCGGCCTCGGCCTCGAGCGTGCCCGCAAGCAGCTCGAGCGCGCCCACCTCGACGCGCAGGTGAACGGCGACAGCGAGGGCAAGGTCGTCGCCCAGGAGCCCCCCGGCGGCGTCGCCGCGGCGCCAGGGATGCGCGTCACCCTGAGCGTAAGGCGCGGCTGAGGAAACGCGAGCCGGCGAGGCCGTAGCGCCACGGCAGCCCGGCGGCTCGCGTGATCCCGATCCGCGGGCCCGAGATCACGTCGACCTCGGCGGCGCGGGCCCGCAGCTCGAACGGAGGCGCGTCGAGCGGCAGGCCGTCGTGCGCGCCGGTGATCGCGAGCGCCTGGCACAACCGGCCGGGCCCCGAGCAGAGGAGACGGGGGTCGGCGACTCCGCGCCGGGCCCCCATCTCGCTCATCCCCTGAGTCGGCTCGAGAGCGCGAATCAGCACCGCGCTCGCGACTCCCTCGTCCTCACAAACGAGATTGAGGCACCAGTGGATACCGTACGAGCGGTAGACGTAGGCGTGACCGGGCGGGCCGAACATCGCCGCGTTGCGCAGCGTCCGCCCGCGGAAGCCGTGGCTCGCCTCGTCGGTCGGGTCGTATGCCTCGACCTCGACGATCGTCCCGCCGACGCCGTCGACATGGAGCTCGGCGCCGATCAAGTCCGGTGCGACGTCGTGCACGCTGCGCGCGAAGAACTCCCGGTTCACTCGTGCGGGTTCCTCGAGTCGTAGTGCAGGAATTTCGGGAGCGCGATCGCGCAGAGGATGCAGCCGACGACGCAGATCGCGCCGCCCGAGACGATCGACGTGCGGACGCTCGTCAGCGAGGCGACCACCCCCGCCTCGATGTTGCCGAGGTTCGGGGCGCCCGCGACCTGGGTGAACTCGATCCCGACGATGCGGCCGCGCATCGCGTCCGGCGTCGCCCGCATCAGCATCGTCTCCCGCAGGACCGCGCTGAAGAAGTCGGCGCCGCCGGCGACCGCGAGCATCGCGAGCACGAGCCAGAGGCTCTGGGCGAGCCCGACCGCGGCGATCGCGAGCCCCCACGCCCCCGCTGCGATCGTGACGCCGAGGCCCTGGCGCCGCATGTGTGTCGTCCAGCCCGAGACGAGCGTCCCCAGGAAGGCGCCGGCGTACGGCGCCGCGTAGAGATAGCCGACGGTCGAGGCGCCGCCGCCGAGGTCGGCCGCGAAGGCCGGGAAGAGGGCGGTCGGCATCCCGAACACCATCGCGATCGTGTCGATCCCGAAGACGCCCATCAGCGCCTGCCTGCCCCTGAGGTAGCGGAACCCCTCGAGGATCGCGGCCACGCTCAGCCGGATCGCGTCCTCGGCGGGCGGGATCCGCGGGAGCGCCCAGAGCGCGACGAGCGACGCGGAATAGGTGAGCAGGTCGATCCCGAAGGTGGCCGGCACGCCGACCGTGGCGATCAGGATGCCGCCGACCGCCGGGCCGGCGACCGACGCGAGGCTCCAGTAGACGTTCTGGAGCGCGGAGGCGGCCGCGATCTGGTCGTCGGCGACGAGCCGTGGGGTGAGCGAGCTCATCGCCGGCCGGCCGAGGCTGTAGACCGCCGTGTACAGCAACTCGAGCGCGAAGAGGGCCCAGACCTGCGGATGCGGCAGCGCGGCGTTCGCGAGAAAGAGGGCCGCCACGGCGGACAGGCCGATCTCGGTCCGGATCAGGACGGCCCGCCGGTCGGAGGCGTCCGCGATCGCGCCTCCGACGAGCGGCACGACGAGCAGCGGCACGAGCGCCGCCAGCCCGAGCATCCCGACGGCGAAGGTCGAGTGCGTGAGCTGGTACATCTGGAACGGGACCGCGACGCTGGCGATCATCGTCCCGGTCGTCGAGAGCGCCTGGCCGATCCAGAGGTTGCGGAAATCGCGCGAGTCGCGGAGCGGCCGCGTGTCGAGCGCGAGCCGCGAGAGGACCCCGAAGCGACCGGGGCGGTCGCCCGAAGGCGTTGGCCCGTCCACGGGCTAGAAGAGGTTGGAGTCCTGCGGGGCCGCGCGGCCGGGCTCGCGCGCGGGGCGCTGCCCCATGTCCGCCAGCAGCGTGCGCTCTGTCCGCGAGGCGACGAGCGGCTCGGCGATCCCCTCGACCCAGACGCGGGTGCGAGCACCCCTGCCGCGCTCGCTCTCGCCGAGCGGCTCGAGCGCGTAGATCCGGTCGGCACGGACGTACTTGCCGAAGCCGAGGAAGATCATCGGAGCCGGTTCACTCACTCCCGGATTATGCGCCCATCGCGTCGCGGAGCGAGTCGACGACCCGCTCCTGGTCGGCCCGCTCGAGCCGCGCGTGGAACGGGAGGGCGAGCGTTCGCGCGCTGCAGTCCTCCGACACCGGGCAGAGCCCCTCGGAGAAGCCGAACCGCTCCCGCATGTAGGCCTGCAGGTGGATCGACGGGAGGTACGGCGCCGACGCGATCCCGTCGCGGTCGAGGTGGGCGATCACGCGGTCGCGATCGAGCGCGGCCGGCAGCTTGACGACGTAGACGAACCAGGAGCGCTTGTGGTCGGCGTCGTCAGCGAGTGGCGGCTCGACGTCGATCCCGTCGAGCAGCTCCTTGTAACAGTCTGCAACTCGGCGGCGGGCGTCGAGGATGCGGTCGAGCTTCTCGAGCTGCCCGATCCCGAGCGCAGCCGAGAGGTCGTCGAGGCGGTAGTTGTAGCCGAAGCGGCCGTGCTGGAGCCACGCGCCCGAGTCCGTCCGGCCCTGGTTGCGGAGCGAGACGAGGAGGGCGTGCTCGTCGGCGGAGCCGGTCGTGACGGCGCCCCCCTCCCCCGTCGTCATCTGCTTGTTCGGGTAGAACGCCCAGACCGCGAGGTGGCCGTGCGAGCCGAGGCGCGCGCCCTTGTACTCGGCGCCGAGCGCCTCGCAGGCGTCCTCGACGAGCGTGAGCCCGTGGCGGTCGCACAGGTCGCGGATCGGGTCGAGCTCACAGGGATAGCCGAAGATGTCGACGGCGACGATCGCCTTCGTCCGCTCCGTGATCGCCGCCTCGACCGCGGCCGGGTCGAGGTTGAACGTGCGCGGGTCGATGTCGGCGAAGACCGGCGTCGCGCCCTCGTACATCGCGCAGTTCGCCGACGCGACGAACGAGTAGGGAGACGTGATCACCTCGTCGCCGGGGCCGACCCCCGCGATCCGCATGCAGAGGTGGAGGCCGGCCGTACCGCTCGAGACGGCGGCGCAGTGCGGCGCGTCGACCGCCTCGGCGAGCAGCTGCTCGAAGCGCGGGCCGGTCGGGCCGAGCGAGAGCCAGCCGGAGCGGAGCACCTCGAGCACGAGCTCCTCGTCGCGCTCGTCGATCCACGGGGCCGAGAGCCCCAGCCGGGTCGTCGCGCTCAAGCCTCGGCGCGCGTCTTCGCCGGCACGAAGTCGAGCCAGTGCGACCAGCGCTCGCTGCCGCCCCGCACCGTGTCGAGATACGCCTTCTGGATCGTGCGGGTGATCTCGCCCACGCCGATCTCGTGGTCGTCGACCGAGCTGATCGGGGTCACCTCGGCGGCGGTGCCGGTCATGAAGATCTCGTCGGCGAGGTAGAGGTCGGAGCGGATCAGGTTCGCCGGCTTGACCGTGTAGCCGAGATCCTGCGCGATCTGGACGATCGTGTTGCGCGTGATCCCCGGGAGAATCCCGGTCGAGAGGTCGGGCGTGTAGATCGTCTCGCCCTTGACAACGAAGATGTTCTCTCCCGAGCCGTCCGCGACGTAGCCGTCGGCGGTCAGCAGGATCGCCTCGTCGTAGCCGGCGCGGTTCGCCTCGGTGACGGCGAGCATCGAGTTGAGATAGACGCCGGTCGCCTTCGCGACGTGCGGGATCACGTTCGGCCCGATCCGCTGCCAGGACGAGATCTTGGCGCGGATGCCGTTCTTCATCCCCTCGTCGCCGAGGTACGAGCCCCACGGCCAGCTCATGATCACGGTCTCGACGGGGTTCGAGCCGGCCGCGACGCCGAGCTCGCCGTAGCCGTAGAACACGATCGGGCGCAGGTAGCACTCGGGCAGGCCGTTCGCGGCGATCAGCTCCATCGAGGCCGAGCGCAGCTCGTCGGCCGAGTACGGGATCTCCATGTAGAGCAGGCGCGCCGAGTTCTGCAGCCGCTCGAGGTGGTCGGCGAGCCGGAAGACCGCAGGGCCCTTCGGCGTCTCGTAGCAACGGATTCCCTCGAACACGCCGGAGCCGTAGTGGAGGCCGTGGCTGCCGACGTGAACGGTCGCGTCGGCCCAGTCCACGAGCTCGCCGTTCATCCAGATCTTGGTCGTCTCCTGCACCGCGCCGCGATTGTACCCGTGCGGCAGGGTGTCAACCCTCCCGCGTCAGATCCGTCCCCTGGGCGCGGGCGAGGCGGGCGAGGTCGGACGGGACGAGCCCGGCCATGTGGCTGGGCGACCCGGCTCCCACCCAGACGAGCTGCTGCGCGAGCAGGACGCGGTCGAGCAGGACCAGGTCGACCGCGAGGAGCGGGAACGGCGCGACGGCGCCGACCTCGAAGCCCGTCGCAGCGAGCACCTGCTCGCGGCTCGCGACTCGTGCCGAGGCGGCTCCGGCGGCTGCGGCGACCTTGGCCTCGTCGGCGCGGCGGTCGCCCGGGACGAGCACGAGCACGGCACGGCCGTCGCAGTCGAACAGGAGCGACTTGACGATCTGCCCGAGCTCGCAGCCGATCGCGCGGGCCGCATCCTCCGCGGTCGGCGTGCCCGCAGTGAACTCCTCGACCCGCGCCTCGACGCCCGCTGCGCGCAGGTGCGCCGACACGCGCTCGACGGGCTCGGGCCAGTCCACGGGCGAAGGGTACCCCCGCAACCGCTTTCGCCACTTCCACGTTGGACTCGACATGGGAGACGAAAACACACGCATCGCGAAGACGGAAGCGCTCTTTCGCGAGGTCAACGAGACGATCGCGCAGACCGCGGAGAAGTTCGAGGCCGACGAGGCCGAGTTCGTCTGCGAGTGCGCTGAGGCGACCTGCACGACACGGGTGCCCGCGACGCTCGACGAGTACGAGCGGGTCCGCGCCGAGCCGACGCACTTCCTACTCGCGCGAGGCCACGAGGAGGATCGCGTCGAACGGG
Organism: Gaiellaceae bacterium; assembly: GCA_036820565.1. Lineage (GTDB taxonomy): Bacteria > Actinomycetota > Thermoleophilia > Gaiellales > Gaiellaceae > DAISLG01. The sequence continues at coordinate 10,614 of DAISLG010000033.1, forward strand.
TCGTCCGGGAGCGGAAGCGCTACCAGGTCGTCGAGAAGGTCGAGAAGACCGTGGCCAGGATCGTCACGCAGCTGAACCCCCGCACGGCCTAGATCCCGCGGAGGCGCACGCGCCGCCGGTAGGAGACGTACTCGGGGAACCGCTCCTCGAGCCACGCCTCCTCCCGCCGCGACTTCAGGTCGAGGACGAGGGCGAGGGCAGCGGTCAGCGCCAGCGAGGGAACGCTGCCCGCGACGAGCGACCAGCCGAGAGCCGCGACGACGACGAACAGGTAGGCGGGGTGGCGCACGACGCCGTAGATGCCCCGGTCGACGAGCACTGCACGCTCGCCCGGGAACGGGAGCGGCGTCAGCGCCGGGCCGAGCCCGCGCAGCGAGACGACGGCCCCGGCCGCTCCGCCGAGCGCGAGGGGCACGCCGAGCCAACGCGTCCAGCCGTGCCAGTCCGACCCCTCGAAGCCGAGGAAGACGATCCCCGCGAGCAGCGCGAACTGGAGCGCGACCCAGCCCTCGCCCCTCGGGCCCAGGCTAGGCAGCCGAGATGAACCTGACGTCATCGAACCCCTCCTCCCTGACGCGCTCGACGAGCGTGGACGGCGCGGCCGCATCGATCGAGAGCGCCATCAGCGCCTTGCCGCCGCGGCGCGTCCGCGAGACGGTCATGTTCGCGATGTTCACGCCGGCCTCGCCGAAGAGCGTACCAACGCGGCCGATCACGCCCGGCACGTCGTCGTAGCGAAAGAAGACCATCAGCGGCGCGAGCTCCATCTCGAGCTCGAAGCCGAGCGCGTTGACGAGCCACAGGCGGTTCTCGCGGCCGATCGTCGTGCCGGCGACGCGCGTCCCGTCGACCGAGACGCCGACGAGGCTCGTGAAGTCGCGCGAGGCGCGGCGGCTCTCCTCGACCACGTCGATCCCGCGCTCGGCCGCGACGAGCGGCGCGTTGACGTAGTTGACGGGCTGGTCGGTGCGGCCCTGGAACGCGCCGTTCAGGGCAGCGACGGTCAGCAGGCGCGTGTCGTAGGCTGCGAGCGAGCCGTAGTACTCGAACGCGATCCGCTCGGCCTGGCCGCCGGCGAGGTCCATCGCGAGCGCGCCGAGCTTCGCGGCGAGCGGGATGTACGGGCCGAGCGCCTCGAGGTCCTCCGAGCCGATCGTCGGGATGTTGACGGCGTTCGTGACGAGGCCGCCCTCGAGCGCCGCGACGACCTGCTCAGCCACGATCAGGCCCGCACGGTCCTGGGCCTCCTCCGTCGAGGCGGCGAGGTGCGGCGTCGAGACGACGTTGTCGAACGCGAGCAGCGGCCCGTCGTACGGCTCGACCGACCAGACGTCGAGCGCGGCGCCGGCGACGTGTCCCGAGGTGAGCGCGTCCGCGAGCGCCTGCTCGTCGAGCAGCTCACCGCGGGCGGCGTTGACGAGCCGAACGCCGGGCCGCATCGCTGCAAAGGCGGCGGCGTCGATCGAGCCGCGGGTCTCGTCGGTCAAGGGCAGGTGCAGCGTGAGGAAGTCCGCCGCGCCGAGGACGTCGGCAACCGCCTCGAGCCGCTCGACGCCGAGCTCACGGAACCGCTCCTTGGAGACGAACGGGTCGTAGGCGACGACGCGCATACCGAGCCCGAGCGCGCGCCGCGCGACCTGCTGGCCGATGCGGCCGAAGCCGAGCACGCCGAGCGTCTTGTCGGCCAGCTCGACGCCGCCGTAGGCCGCGCGCTCCCAGCGGCCGTCCTTCATCGCCGCGTGCGCCTGCGGGATGTTCCGCGAGAGCGCGACGAGCAGGCCGATCGTGTGCTCGGCGGCGGAGACGACGGTCGAGTCGGGCGCATTCGCGACGACGATCCCACGGCGGGTGGCGGCCTCGACGTCGACGTTGTCGACGCCGACTCCGGCGCGGCCGATCACCTTCAGATTCGTCGCGAGACCGATCAGCTCCGCGGTCAGCTTCGTCGCCGACCGGATCACGATCGCGTCGTACCCGGCGATCGTCGCGGCCAGGTCGGAGTCGGTGTCGACGTCGACGTCGAACCGCGAGCGCAGGAGCTCGATCCCCGCCTCGGCGATCTGCTCTCTGACGAGGACTCTCACGCGTAGGCGTCGAGGGCGGCCGTAACGGCGACGCCCCGCTCGATGTCTGCTCCCAGCTCCGCGAGCCCGAGCTCGACCGCCGCCAGCGCGGTCGTGATGTCGAAGAGATCGAAGTAGCCGATGTGGCCGATGCGGAAGATCTTGCCCTTGAGCGGGCCCTGCCCGGGCGCGAGCGTGATCCCGTAGCGGTCGCGCAGGGCCAGCAGGAACGTGCCCGCGTCGAGGTCGCCCGGCATCTTGATGGCGGTGACGACCGCGGCGCCGTCGTCGTCGGGCGAGAACAACTCGAGGCCCATCGCCTTCACACCGGCGCGGCAGGCGCGGCCCAGGCGACGGTGGCGCTCGAACGCGCCCTCGAGACCCTCGTCGAGGAGGAGGCCGAGCGCCACGTTCAGGCCGACGACGAGCGAGACCGCGGGCGTGAACGCCGCGTCGAGGGCGGCTTGCGCCTTGCGCGTCCGCTCCCAGTCGAAGTAGAAGCGCGGGCCGGGGCCTTGCGCCGCGTAGGCGGCCGGCGAGACGGAGACCATCGCGAGCCCCGGCGGCGTCATCAGCGCCTTCTGCGAGCCGGTCACGACGACGTCGACCCCCCACGCGTCGGTCTCGAGCGGGACGGCGCCGAGGCTCGAGATCGCGTCGACGACGACGAGGGCGCCGGCCTCCTTCGCGACCGCCGTCAGCGCCTGGATGTCGGCGACGACGCCGGTGGAGGTCTCGGAGTGGACGAGGTAGACGACCGCCGCGCCGTCGAGCCTTCCGTCGAGGTCGCCCGGCGACGGCGCGGCCCCCCACTCCAGCCGGACGTGCTCGAGCTCGGCGCCGAAGATCGTCGCCATCTCGGCCCAACGCTCGCCGAAGCTGCCGGCGGAGACGACGACGGCACGCTCGCCCGGCACGGTCAGGCTCGCGATCGCCGACTCGAATGCGCCGGTGCCGGACGCGGTGAAGAGCAGTACGTCGTTCTCCGTCCGGAAGACCTCCTTCAGCCGCGCGAGGCACTGCTCGTAGACCTTGCGGAAGTCGGGCCCGCGGTGGTGCAGGACCGGCCGCGCCAGCGCGGCGAGCACCTCGGGCGGCACCGGCGTCGGGCCGGGCGTGAACAGGTAGCTCTTCTCGGGCACGATGCCGCGTCAGACTACAGCCCGTGAACGTCCTTCTCGCCTTCGCCGCGGCGCTCGTCTCCTTGCGACTCGCCGGGTCGCTGCTCGCGCGACGCGGAGCCGCGCACGTCACCTGGGGCTGCGCGCTGCTCGCCTACGCCGCGGCGTCGGCCGCGCTCGCGTGGGGCGCCGCGGCCGGCTGGAGCGAGTGGGCGTTCCGCGCGTACTACCTCTTCGGGGGGCTGCTGACGGCGCCGCTGCTCGGGGCCGGGTCGCTGCTCCTCGTCGGCCGGCGCTGGGCGGTGACGATCGCGATCGCGTACTCGGGGCTCGCCGCGGGAGTGGCCCTGGCGACTCCCGTGCGCGGCTCATTCGGTACGAGCCTGCCGGGCGGCGAGCACTTCGGGACGCTCCCGCACGTGCTCGCGATCGCAGCGAACTCGGTCGGGACGCTCGCGGTCGCGGGTGTCGCGCTCGCGACGATTGGGCGCCGGCCGCTCGGCAACGCGTTGATCCTCGCGGGGGTCGCGGTCGCGGCGCTCGGCTCGGCATTCGGCTCGGGCGAGGGTCGAACGGCCGCGGCGCTGGCTCTCGGCGCCGCGCTGCTCTACGCGGGCGTGACCCGATCGAGCTCACGCGGGCTCGCCCGGCGGGACAGCCGCGTCGCGGGCCCTGAGCCGAGCGCGCCGCTCTAGATGCCTGATCGGAAATTCCCGCGGCCGCGGCTGGTGGCTCAGCCGCGGCGCCGGATCAGCGCGCTCGTGCTCCGCCCGTAGCGCTGCTACGTGCGGATCCCGATCACGGTGCCCGGCTTGGCCTGA
>DAISLG010000034.1:0-14340 GCA_036820565.1 Gaiellaceae bacterium
GCCGCCGTCTCGCACGAGCGGCTCCTGCTCGAGGCGCGCGACGGCAACCGCTTCGCCGCGTTCGCGGCCTCGCCGGAGGAGCCCGCGGGCGCCGGCGTCGTGATCCTGCCCGACGTCAGGGGGCTCTACCGCTTCTACGAGGAGCTCGCGCTGCGCTTCGCCGAGCGGGGGATCGCGGCGCTCGCGATCGACTACTTCGGCCGGACCGCGGGCGCCGCTCCGCGGGACGACGACTTCGAGTTCATGCCGCACGTCGAGCAGACGACGCAGGCGGGGATCGACGCCGACGTCGCCGCCGCGGTCGAGCACCTGCGCGGCTCGTGCGACGCCGTCTTCACGGTCGGCTTCTGCTTCGGCGGGCGCCAGTCCTGGCTCGCGGCCGCGGCCGGTCACGGCCTCGCAGGTGCGGTCGGCTTCTACGGGCGGCCCGGCCTCGGCCGCGACGGCTCGCCGGGGCCCGTGCAACGCGCCGGCGAGATCGCGGCGCCGATCCTGGCCCTGATGGGCGGGGCCGACGAGGGCATCCCGGCCGACGAGGTCGCCGAGCTCGAGCGGGCACTCGCCGCCGCCGGCGTCGGGCACGAGGTCGTGACCTACGAGGGCGCGCCGCACAGCTTCTTCGACCGCCGCTTCGAGGAGCACGCCGACGCCGCCGCCGACGCCTGGGAGCGCGTGCTCGCGTTCGTCAGCCGCGCTCGTGCTTGATCTTCGCGATCTTCCGCTGCGCCGCGCCGAGGCTCATCGTTCCGGCGCAGACGCGCTCGCGTAGGTCGTTCTCGATCGTGTCGACCGTCCTCGCCCGCGGCTGCGGCTCCGGCCAGAGGTTGCGCGGGTCGACCGGGTCGCCGCCGAGCTCGAGGCTGACGAGGTGGTCCTCCTCGAAGTCCGACGGGCTGCCCGCGAAGCCGTACTCGCGCAGCTGCCGCACCTTCAGCGCCGACGTGTAGGACGACGGCGGGCGGATCGTCCGTGTCCAGCCGGCGACGCAGATGGTCGAGCCGATCGTCGCCTGGGTCACGTCCGGATTGAGCGCGCCCGGAGTCAGCACGGGGCTCGCGCGCCCGGGAGCGGGGCTTTGCGGGCGCTGGAGCTCGGTTGCGACCGCGAGCACGACGATCGCGGCGACGACGAGCACGAGCAGGGTTCGCAGGGGCACACGCCGACGCTAGAGCGCAGCCGGCATCAGGGCAAGATGGCCGTTTAGGCTTCGTCCTGTGGACTTGACCCGGGGGACCTTCTCGATCGTGGCGGTCGACGCCGACGCCGGCGAGGTCGGGTGCGCCGTGCAGTCGAAGTACTTCGCCGTCGGCTCCGTCGTCCCGTGGGCGAAGGCCGGCGTCGGCGCGGTCGCGACACAGGCGGCCGGCGTCGCGGTCTACGGGCCGCGCATCCTCGCCCAGCTCGAGGCGGGCAGGTCTCCGCAGGAAGCGATCGACGAGGTGCTCTCGGGCGACGACGGCCGCGAGACCCGCCAGCTCGGGGTGGTCGACGCGGCCGGCGAGACGGCGAGTTGGACGGGCAAGGAGTGCAACGCGTGGGCGGGCTCAGCGGCGGGCGCCGGCTTCACCGCCCAGGGGAACATCCTCGCCGGCGAGGCCGTCGTGACCGGGATGGCGCGGGCCTACGAGGAGACGCGCGGCTCCCTGGCCGAGCGGCTCGTGTCCGCGCTCGAGGCGGGCCAGGCCGCGGGAGGGGACGTACGCGGTCAGCAGTCGGCCGCGGTCGTCGTCGAGCGGATCGGAGCGTCGAGCCGGCGCGAGGGGATCGACCGCGTCGTCGACCTGCGCGTCGACGACCACGTCGAGCCGATCGTCGAGCTACGCCGCCTGCTCGGGATCCAGCAGCGCTGGGAGCTGATCCTCGCCGCCCACGCGCGGTACACCGAGAAGGACTATGCGGGCGGGATCGCGATGCTCGCCGAGGGACTCGAGCGCTGGCCCGACGACGCGATGCTGCTCTACAACCTCGCCTGCTTCGAGAGTCTCGCCGGCCGCCGCGAGGACGCGGTCGCGCACGCGCTCAGGTCGCTCGAGCTGGACGGCTCGCTCCGGCTGCTGGCCGGGACCGACTCGGATCTCGACCCGATCCGCGCCGAGCTCGGCCTCTAGTTTCTTCCAGACACGTCCCTTCCGGACACTAGTGACGACGTTTCACTTTCGTCACAGTCCTGACACGTTTCCGTGCAGGGGACGCGCTACTGTTGTTTCCAGAACAGACAACTACAAACAGGAGACGACATGTTCAAGGAGCTGACCGATGACCTGCTCGAGCTCGTGGCGCGGGAGAAGGGTCGCGGACGCGCGTTCTTCGCGATGACGCTCGACTGCTGCTCGTGCTCGTGCTGCGGCTGTGTCGCGTTCTGCGGCTGAGCTCTAGGGCGTGCGCGCCGCGCCGTGCGGCGCGCACGCCTCGACCGGAAGGAGAGGCGAATGTTCGAGACCCTGACACGTGAGCTGCTCGACCTGTCGGTGAGCCACGCAGGCTACCGCCGCGCGTTCTTCGCGATGGAGTGGGACTGCTGCTCGAGCTCGTGCAGCTGCTGCTGCGTGTGCGCGACGTGCTGAGCGCGGCGCCGCAGATCCCGGAACGGCCCCTGGTCGCGCCCTGGTACCGGATCGTGCGGAGCGGCGAGCGGCTGCTCTTCGAGCACGGCCACGACGTCGTCGCCTTCGAGGGCGCGGCCGCGACGAAGCTGCTGCCCGTCCTCGTCCCGCTGCTCGACGGGACGCGCTCGGTCGACGAGGTCGTCGCGCACGTCGGCGAGGCGGTCCGACCGGCGGTCGATCAGGCGCTCGAGCTGTTCGCCGGCCACGGCCTGCTGGCCGAGGGACCGGCCCTGGCCGGCGACGTCCCCGCCCCGGTGCGGTCGGCCGTGTACGCGCTCGCCGCGGGGAGCCGCGAACGGGACGCCGTGGCTGCGGCGGCCCGAAGCCTCGGCGCCGCGCGCGTGGTCGTCCTCGGAACGAGCCCGATCGCGGTCGAGCTCGCGCGGCTGTTGCGCCTCTCCGGGATCGGCGATGTCGTCATGGGCGGCGTCGAGGCCCCGGCAGCCCCCGGCGACGCGTTCGTCGTCGCTGCGCCGGCGCGCGCCGAAGTCCCCCGTCTCACCGAGTGGAACCGCCGTGCCCTCGCCCGGTCGACGGCGTGGATGCAGGTGCTGCCGTTCGACGGCCGCATCGCCGTTGTCGGGCCGGTCTTCGTGCCGGGCGAGACGTGCTGCTACACGTGCTACGTCCTCCGGCGCGCGTCGAACGTCGAGTACGAAGGCGACTTCGAGGCGATCGAAGCGGTCGCCGGCTCGGCGGCGTCGACGCCGAGCTTCGACGCGATGCACGCGGGCCTCGCGGCGACGACCGCGTTGCGCTGGATCGCCGGTCGGGACTCCTTCGTCCCGGGCCAGCTCCAGGTGATCGAGCCCGTGCCGACGATCGGGGTGACGGCTCATTGGGTGTTGCGCGTGCCGCGCTGTCCGGCCTGCTCGGGCCTGTGTGACCTACCCCGGCCGCTTCCGTGGCACGAGGCCGCATGACGGCCGCGACGGCCCCGCACGATCCGCTCGCGGCGCTCTGCTCCCCGTACACGGGCATCGTCTCCACAGTCGAGGAGTGCCTCTGCATGCCGACCGACGCCCGCCTGATCCGGGTCGCGTGCGAGCTGGCGAGCTCCTCGTCGCTGCTCGGCGCATCGCTCCGGCACATCCAGGGCGTGGGAGGAGCCGGGTTCACGCTCGCGGAGGCCCGCGCTGCGGCCGTCGGGGAGGCCGCGGAGCGGTACTCGGCGAGCCATCTGCCGAGGGAGCGGTTCGTCGAGGCCTCGGCCGACGAGCTCGGCGCGGGCGCCGTCGACCCGGAACGGTTCGCGTTGTTCGCGCGCGACCAGTACGAGACCGACGGCTTCCCGTTCGTCCCCTTCCATCGCGGCACGCGGGTGCAATGGGTCGAGGGGATCGCCCTGCCCGGCCGGGAGCCCGCCTGGATCCCCGTCGAGCTGGTCTACCTCGCGGACGCGATCGAGCCGGGCAGGCCGCGCATCGGGTACGCCACGAGCAGCGGGATGGCATGCGCCGGGAGCGAGATCGAGGCGGTCGAGCGAGGCCTCCTGGAGCTGCTCGAGCGCGACGCGTTCATGCTCACCTGGAGCAACCGGCTCTCGCTTCCGCGCGTCGACTGCCGGGATCACGCCGAGGCCGCCGCGCTCGAGCGCCGCCACTTCGCTCCGTCCGGGCTGGCCCACGAGGTCGTCGACCTGTCGGCGTTCCACGACCTGCCGACGATGCTCGCGGTCGTTCGCGCGCCGGCGTGGGAGGCCGGAGCGGTCGGTGTCGGAGCCGCCGCCTCGGCCGAGCCGCTGCGTGCCTGGTGGAAGGCGCTCGGCGAGGCATTCGCGAGCCGCGCCGCGGGCCAGAAGATGACAGTGCTGAACCCGGGGCGGCGGTTCCGCGACGACGGTCTGGACGTCGGAGACTTCGATGACCACATCCTGTTCTACGCGGATCGCGAGCGCGCTCGTGCGGGCGACTTCCTCGATGGCGCGACGGCAACCGTTCCGCTCGGCGGCATCCGCCCGCTCCCCGGCGGGTCGGTCGACGAGCGCATCGCCGAGCTCTTGATCCGCGTCGGACGCGCCGGCTCGAGCGCGTACGTCGTCGACGTGACCGCGCCCGACATCGCCTCCGTCGGCCTCCACGTCGTCAAGCTCGTCACCCCGGAGCTCTGTGCCCTCGACGTCCCGCACGCCGCACGCTTTCTGGGTGGGCCCCGTCTCTGGCGCGGCGCGGTCGATGCGGGCCTGCGCCGGGAGCCGCTCGGGCGCACGGAGCTCAACCCCCATCCTCATCCGTTCCCGTGACCGCGCCGACGCTCCAGTTCGCATCGATCCTCTACGGCGCCGGCGGTGTGCCGCTCGACGATCCCGCCGAGAACTACCACGAGGCGGCGCGCCTGTACCCCTCGGCAGCGGGCCGCCAGATGATCGGCGTCGCCCAGGTATCCGCCGTGGCCGAGCTCCAGCAGACGGTCGAGAGAGCCGTGCGCCGCCATGGGGGCCGGCCCGCCGTCCCCCTGGGGCGCGTACGCCTGCCGCGATCCTCGCTCGCGAGGGCACTGCGCGCGCGGCGCTCCGCGCTTCCGCGTGCGCGCTCGCACGTCGGTCGAGCGCAGCTTTCGTCGATCCTCGCGGCGGCCTACCGGGCTCGGCCGAGGGAAGGTGTCGCACGGCGGCCGGTACCGTCGGCAGGGGCGCTGTACCCCTGCGAGCTCTACGTGATCGCACTCGACGTCGGCGGCATCGACGGAGGCGTCTACCACTATGACCCGGTTCGGCACGTTCTCGAACGGCTTCGTCTCGACGACCCGAGCGACGAGCTCGCCCGCGCGCTCGTCGACGAGACCCTCGTCGCCCGCGCGTCGGCCGCAATCGTGACGACGGGGATGTTCTGGCGGTCGCGCTTCAAGTACGGGCTTCGCGGTTACCGCTTCACGTTGCTGGAGGCGGGCCACCTCGCACAGAACCTGGTCCTCGCGGCAGCGGCGCTTCGTCTCTCTGCGCTGCCGCTCGGGGGTTTCTACGACAGGCGCGTGGATGATCTGCTGGGCGTCGACGGCGTCGACGAGTCGGCCGTCCACATCACCCTGCTCGGAGGCGCCGCGTGAAGGCCGTGCTCCTGTGGGTCAGGATCGCCGCCGGCTGTCTGGTCGCGGCCGCCGCGTTCTCGACGTTGCACCCGGCGCAGCCGGCCAGGACGCTTCCCGCCGCTCTCGCGATGCCACTGGGGGCGGTTGCGGGGATCGCGCTCTTCTGCATCCTCGGCCGTGCCCGTCCGGCCCTGCCGCGTGTGGCACGCGACCGGGCACCCGTCGTCGCGGGGACCGCCGGCGTCATCCTCGCTTGGGCGGCGGTCGAGGAGACCCTGTGGCGGTGGCTCCTCGTCGGCGTCCTGATTCCGCGCACCGGCCTCGTCGTCGCCGTCCCGATATCGGCCGCCGCATTCGCAGCGTGGCACCGCCGCGGCCGAAGGGAGCACCTGCTGACCGGCACCGTCTTCGGCGGGCTCTACGCGGCGTCGGGCAGCCTCGCGGCCGCGGTCGCGGCCCACGCGGCGTACAACGTCTCGATCGCGGCGACCCTCGAGCGTCGACCCTCGGGAGCGCCGGCGTGACGGTCCCGGCCGAGCTGCGCAACGTCCGCAAGGCCTTCGGGCCCGTCGTCGCGCTCGACGACGTCAGCCTTCGGGTCGACCAGGGGGAGGTCGTGGCGCTGCTGGGCGCGAACGGGGCGGGCAAGACGACCGCCGTCGGCGCGCTCCTGGGCCTCAAGCGGCCCGATGCGGGGAAGGCCGTCCTGTTCGGCCGCGACTCCCGGAGCCCGCGGGCGCGGGCGCTCGTCGGCGCGACGCCGCAGGAGATGGGGTTTCCACAGTCGCTCCGCGTCGGCGAGGTGTGCGACCTCGTCCGCGCGCACTACGACGCGCCACTGGACGTCGAGGCGGCGCTCGACCTCGTGGGCGTGGCGGATCTGCGCAAGCGGCAGGTCGGCGGCCTCTCCGGCGGGCAGCGCAGGCGCCTGGCGCTTGCGCTCGCGTTCATCGGCGCGCCCAAGCTCGTCCTGCTCGACGAGCCGACGACCGGGCTCGACGTCGAGTCGCGCCGGCAGGCCTGGGACGTCGTCCGTAGCTTCCGTGACGACGGGGGATCTGTCCTCCTGACGACCCATTACATCGACGAGGCGGAAGCGCTCGCCTCGAGGGTGATCGTGATCCGGCGCGGGATGATCGTCGCCGACGACTCGGTCGAGGCGATTCGCTCTCGGGCCGGGCTCGCCAGGATCCGCTTCCGCGACGTCGAGCTACCCGCCGACCTCCGGGACGGCGCCCGGCGGGAGAGCGGCTCGGTGACGATCTTCGCCGCCGACGCAGGCGAGGCCGTTCGGCGGCTGGTGGAAGCCAAGGTCCCTCTTCACGACCTCGAGGTCCGCCGGGAGACGCTCGAGGAGGCGCTCGGAACGATCGAGGGGCGAGGGGCTTGAAGGTCCTGACTGCGCACACGCGGGCGATCACGCTGGAGCTCGTGCGGTACCCGGGCTACGTGGTGCCGACGCTGCTCTTTCCGACGATGTTCTTCCTGTTCTTTGCGGCGCCGCGCGACGACGAGCTCGCGACGTTGCTGATGGTCTCGTTCGCCGGCTTCGCGGCCCTCGGCGTCGCCTTCTTCCAGTTCGGGGTCGGGATCGCGAACGACCGCGTCTTCCCCTGGGAGAGGTATCTGCGCACGCTGCCGGTGAGCCCCTACGTCCGCCTGCTCGCGCGCGTCCTGTCGGCCTGTCTCTTCGCGGCAGCATCCGCCGGACTCGTCGTGGCAGCCGCGCTCGCGACGACGGAGGCGTCGCTCGGTCCCGATCAGGCGGCCGAGCTCGTGCTCGTCCTGCTCGCGGCGATCGTCTCCTTCGGGTTGCTCGGCATCGCCCTCGGCTACCTCGCCTCGCCGAAGGGCGCGTTGCCGATCGCGAACCTGCTCTACCTGGGCCTGTCGTATGCCGGTGGGCTCTGGATGCGCCCCGCCGACCTGCCGGCGTTCGTCAGGAAGCTGTCGCCGTTCCTGCCGACCCGTCAGCTCGCGGACGCCCTCACCGGCGTCGCCACGCATCATCCGTGGCAGCTGCGCCCGTGGCTCGCGCTGGCCGGGTTCACCGCGGCGTTCGCCGTCCTCGCGCTGACCGGGTATCGCCGGGACGAAGGTGAGCGTTTCCGGTAGAAGACCTGCGTGGTGATTCGGCCGACGGCGCAGAACGACCTCCCCGAGCTCCAGGAGGTCTTCACCCTGGCGATCGGGGATGTCTATGCGCGCCGGAACCTCGACCCGCCCGCGCCGCCGCTCGAGGTCTTTCTCTCGCAGCAGGCTCATCTGCTCGAGCACGACGCCGAGCGCTGCTTCGTCGCCGAGAGCGACGGACGGATCGAAGCGTTCGTCGCGGCCTGGGCGCGCGGCGACTCGTGGTTTCTCGCCTCGCTCTTCATCCGCCCGGACCTGCAGGGCGCCGGTCTCGGCCGGGCGTTGCTCGATCGTGCCTGGGGCGGTGAGTTCGCCCACCGCCGCACGCTCACCGACGCGATCCAGCCGAGGTCGAACGGGCTCTACGCGCGCCGCGGCCTGATCCCGGCTACGCCGCTGCTCACCCTCGGCGGGATCCCGGGGCGCCTCGTCGAGCCGGGGCTCGAGCCGGCGCAGCCGACCGCTGAGGCGCTGCGCGAGCTCGACGTCGCCGCGTACGGCTTCGACCGGGCCGTCGACCACGAACTCTGGCGGCGGGCGGCGCAGCTGACGCTGTGGACGCGCGACGGCGAGCCCATCGGGTACTCGTACGCGTTCCCCGGTGGGCGCATCGGCCCCGTCGCGGGCAGCGACGGCGCGGCCGCCGCCGCCGCCCTCGTCGCTGAGCTCGCCCGCGTCGAGCGCGAGGCGACCGTGCGGATCCCCGGATCAGCGACGGAGCTCGTCGAGGCCGCGATCGCGGCCGGCCTCCGCTTTGGCCCGGCACCCGGCCTCCTGCTCCTGTCCACCGGGACGCCGCCGCCGACGGCGCTCGCGATCGGGAACTACACGTTGCTCTAGGTCTAGGCCGTCGCGGTGCCGACGCGCAAGAGCCGCGCGACGGGCCCGGGCAGCCACCAGTTCCAGCGCCCCAGCAGCCGCATGATCGACGGGACGAGCAGCGCCCGGATCACGGTCGCGTCGAAGATCCCCCCCGCCGAGAGCCCGATCCCGAACTGCTTGATGTCCGTGCCCGGGCTCGTCGAGAGGACGAAGAACGCGAGGCAGAGGACGAGCGCCGCCGAAGTGACGAGCTTCCCCGTCCGCGCGAGCCCGGCCGCGATCGCCGCGGGAGTGTCGCCGCCGTCGTCGAACGCCTCGCGCATCCGCGTCAGCATGAAGACCTCGTAGTCCATCGAGAGGCCGTAGAGGAACGCGAAGATCATCAGCGGGATCCACGGGATGATCGACTGCGTCGCGTGCACGCCCCAGATCGAGTGGGCGCCGTGGCCCTGCTGGAAGATGAAGACGACGATCCCGTAGGCGGCGCCGAGCGAGACGAGGTTGAGGACGACCGCCTTCAGAGGCAGGATCAGCGACTTGAACGCGCGCGCGAGCAGGATGTAGGTCAGCAGGACGACGAACAGCAGGACGTAGGGGAAGTTGCCGTAGACGGCGTGGACGAAGTCGCGGTCCTCGGGCGCGACGCCGCCGAGCGTCGCCGTCGTGCCGTTGCCGAGGCCGGGACGAAGCTCGTCCTGCACGCGCGCGATCGTCGAGCGCACCGACTTCGCGGCTCCGTCGGAGTCGGGAAATGCCTCGACGATCGCGTCGCCACCCTTGCGCCAGGCGGTGGGGGCCGACGCGCCGACGATTCCGGGGGTCGTCCGCAGCTTCGCCACGAGCCCGTCGAGCTTCGCCGGGTCGGCGCCGTTCTCGACCAGGATCTCGAACGGCTTGTAGACGCCCGCGGTGATCCCGGCCGCCGCGAGCGCCGCGCGGCCGTCGATCGCGTCGCCGGCGCCGGGCATGTCCTTCGCCTGCGCCTCGCTCGGGTTCAGCTGGATTCCGTAGAAGATCAGCACGCCGACGATCGCGAGGCCTGCGGCGGCGACCGTGAGCGGCCGCCGGATGACGACCGCGGCCCAGCGGTTCCAGAACCCGGACTCGACGTTGTCGGAGCCCTCGACGATCCGTCGCGGCATCACGCGCAGCCGGTTGATCCGGTGCCCGAGCACCGACAGCATCGCGGGGAGGAGTGTGATCGCCGCCAGAACCGAGACCGCGGGGATCAGCATGCCGCCGACGCCGATCGAGCGGATGAACGGCAGTGGCAGGATCACCATGCTGACGAGCCCGACCGCGACGGTCGAGCCCGAGACGATCACCGAGCGGCCCGCGTGGCGCATCGTCTGCACGAGCGCCGGCTCGACGTCCGCGCCGTGGCGGAGCTCCTCGCGGAAGCGGAAGATCATCAGCAGCGCGTAGTCGATCGCGACCCCGAGCCCGACGAGCGCGACCAGGAACTGGACGACGATCGAGACGTCGGTGACGTAGGTGAGCGCCCAGATCAGCGTGAACGTGTTCAGGATCGACGCGACCGCGATCATCAGCGGCATCGCGATCGCAGGGATCGTGCCGAAGACGAAGAGGAGGATGATGAGCGCGCCGAAGCCGCCGATCAGGGTCTCGCCGAGGATGCTCGGCCCGGTCGTGCTCCCGGAAGCTGCGACCTGGAGCGGGTCGCGTCCGGTCAGGTAGGCCTTCGTGCCGGGCGGTGCGAGCTGCTTCAGCTTCGCGCGCGTCGCGCCGATCGTGGCCAGCGGCTTGAAGCCCTGCTGGCCGGCGGGGAAGATCTCGGCGAAGGTCGTGTGCCGGTCCTTCGAGACGTACGCGTCGCTCCCCGTCGTGAACGTCGAGCTGAAGCGCGCGCCCGGATTCTTCGCGGCCGCCTCCGAGAAGGCCCGCGCGGCGCCGGGCGCCTTCGTCACGTCACCCTCGCCCTGGAGCACCGCGACGAGCGGCGGCACCTCGCCGCTCCCGAACGCTTTGACCGCGCGCTGGTTCGCCTCGTAGGCGGAGTAGCCGGGGATCGAGAACTGCTCGAGCCACCGGTTTGACACCTTCACGGCCGAGAACATCCCGAAGAGGGTCAGTACGAGCCAGGTCGCGATCACGACCCTGCGGCGGCGGATGACGAGGTGTGCGAGACGCTCCATTGCTCGGGGCGACAACTGTACGCAGCGCAGTACACTCTGCGCGTGGTCTGGGAGATGGTGTTCATGCTCGTCGTCCTGAAGATCCCGATCGTGTACCTCTGCGCGGTCGTCTACTGGGCGATCAAGGCCGAGCCCGAGGCCGTCGAGGGCGACGGGCCCGGCGGCTCGCGCTGGCGGCCACGGTCGCAGGCGACGGGCCCGCGGCCACGCAGGGGCGGCCCGCACGGCTCGCCTTCGCGCTCGTACTCGCGCCCGGCGGAGCGGCTGGCACGATGATCGAGCGGAATCGCAGCCGCCCGGCCGACAACGTCGCCGGGCTCCTCGCCGCCGCTGCGCTCTTCCTCGGGCTGCTCGAGCTCGTCTACCGGCCGTTCCGGCTCGCCCCGGCCGCGCTGATCCTCGGGCTGATCGCGACCGGGATGAGCGCCCGCTGGCAGCGGCTCGCGCTCGCCGCGGTGCTGACCGCGGGCGCCTGCTGGGTCGCCGGGATGACGATCGCGGTGCTCACGCACCACCCGCTCTACTAGCCGCTCAGGTACAAAACAGTCGTGAGCGGCTACGACGTCGACGGCCTCAACGCGGGCTACGCGAGCCTGCTGCTCGACGAGTACCTCGAGAACCCCGAGGGCGTGCCGGCCGAGTGGCGCGAGCTGTTCGAGAGCGGCGACAGCGCGCTCGTCGCGAGCCTGCCCGGCCTCGCCCGGTTGCTCGAGCTCCGCGGCGGCAATGGCGACGTCGCCGCCCCGGCTCCTCCCGCCGCGCCTGCGCAGCCCGTCGACGACGTGCTCCTCGGCGGCGTCGCCGCCGCCATGGCGCTGATCAAGGCGCACCG
Organism: Gaiellaceae bacterium; assembly: GCA_036820565.1. Classification (GTDB taxonomy): domain Bacteria; phylum Actinomycetota; class Thermoleophilia; order Gaiellales; family Gaiellaceae; genus DAISLG01. The sequence goes on from DAISLG010000034.1 coordinate 11,577, forward strand.
GATGCACGGCCACCTCGGGGCGCGGCTCGACCCGCTCGGCTCCGAGCCCGTCGGCGACCCCGCGCTCGAGCCCGAGCGGCTGGAGCCGAAGCTGACGCCGGAGCTCCAGGCGCGCATCCCCACCTCCGTGCTACGCGTCCACGTCGAGGGCGAGACGCTCGCCGAGGCGCTGCCGCGGCTCCAGGAGACCTACTGCGGCACGATCGCGTACGAGATCGAGCATATCTCCGCGCACGAGGAGCGTGTCTGGTTGCGGCAGGCGATCGAGTCCGGCCGCTTCCGCGCGCCGCTCTCGGCCGACGAGCGCCGCCGGCTGCTCGCGCGCCTCTCGGAGGTCGAGGGGCTCGAGCGCTACCTCCGCCGCGCGTTCCTCGGCCAGAAGCAGTTCTCGATCGAGGGGCTCGACGCAATGGTGCCGATGCTCGACGAGGCGATCGAGCTCGCCGCGGCCGACGGGGCACACGAGGTCGTGATCGGCATGGCCCATCGCGGCCGGCTGAACGTGCTCGCGCACACCGTCGGACACCCGTACGAGCAGATCCTGCGCGAGTTCGAGGGCGAGCGGACGCTCGAGGCCGTCAGCGCGTACCCCGAGGGGGGCACCGGCGACGTCAAGTACCACCTCGGCGCCCGCGGGACGCGCACGACCGAGACCGGGAAGATCGGCGTCACGGTCTGCGCGAACCCGAGCCACCTCGAGGCGGTCGATCCCGTCGTCGTCGGGCGGACGCGCGCCGAGCAGACCGACCGCGGCACCGCGAGCGGCGAGCACGACCCCTCCGTCGCGCTGGCGCTGCTGCTCCACGGCGACACGGCCTTCCCGGGCCAGGGCGTTGTCGCGGAGACGCTCAACCTGGAGGCGCTGCGCGGCTACTCGACGGGCGGCACGCTCCACGTGATCACGAACAACCAGGTCGGTTTCACGACGAATCCCGACGAGAGCCGCTCGACCCGCTACTCGAGCGATCTCGCGAAGGGCTTCGACATCCCGATCGTCCATGTCAACGCCGACGACCCCGAGGCCGCGATCGCCTCGGTCAGGCTCGCGCTCTCGTACCGGCGCCGCTTCGGGAAGGACGTGGTGGTCGACCTGATCGGCTACCGCCGCTTCGGCCACAACGAGCAGGACGAGGCCGCCTACACACAGCCCGTGATGGTCGAGCAGATCGCGGGCCACCCGACCGTGCGCGAGCTGTACGCGGCCACGCTCGTCGAGGCGGGCGTCGTCACGCAGGAGGAGGCCGACGAGCTCGCGCGCGCCGCCGAGGCGAGCCTCCGCCGGGCGCACGAGGCGCTGAAGGCGTCGTTCGGCCAGGCGATCCCGGCGAGGACGAAGGACGAGCGGATTCCGCGCGCCGCCGACAACCCGCCGATCACGACCGTTCCGGAGGAGCGGCTGCGCGCGCTCAACGCCGAGCTGCTCCGCGTGCCGGAGGGCTTCACCGTCCATCCGAAGCTCGCGAAGCAGCTCGAGCGCCGGGTCGCGGCGCTCGACGCCGGCGGGATCGACTGGGGTCACGCCGAGTCGCTCGCCTTCTCGAGCCTGCTCGTCGACGGCATCCCCGTCCGCCTCACCGGGCAGGACACCGAGCGCGGCACCTTCTCGCAGCGGCACATGGTCCTGCACGACGTTCACACCGGCGAGACGTGGGCGCCGATCCAGCATCTGGCCGAGTCGGCCGCGTCGATGGAGGTCCACAACTCGCCGCTCTCGGAGTACGGCTGCGTCGGCTTCGAGTACGGGTACTCGACCGCGGCGCCCGAGGCGCTCGTCTGCTGGGAGGCCCAGTTCGGCGACTTCGTCAACGGCGCCCAGATCATCCTCGACCAGTTCTTCTCGGCCGGCCTCTCGAAATGGGGCCAGACGACGCGGCTGACGCTGCTCCTGCCGCACGGGTACGAGGGGAACGGCCCCGAGCACTCGAGCGCGCGGCTCGAGCGGTTCCTCCAGCTCGCCGCCCAGGAGAACATCCGCATCGCGAACTGCACCACCGCGGCGCAGTACTTCCACCTGCTCCGCCGGCAGGCGCTCGACGCCAACGCCCGGCCGCTCGTCGTGATGACGCCGAAGGGGCTCCTGCGGCTGAAGGAGGCCTCGTCGACGCTCGACGAGCTGGCGGCCGGCGGCTTCGCCCCGGTGATCGACGACGCGACGGCCGACAAGGCCGACGTGCGCCGGCTCGTCCTCTGCACGGGCAAGGTCTACTACGACCTCGTCGGCCACGAGGCGCGCGCCGCGGCGGAGACGGTCGCGGTCGGCCGCGTCGAGCAGCTCTACCCGTTTCCGGTCGAAGCCGCGCGCGAGCTCGTCGCCGCCTACCCGGGCCTCGACGAGATCGTGTGGGTGCAGGAGGAGCCGCAGAACATGGGCGCCTGGCGGACGACGCGCCACCGCCTCGAGGAGGCAGCCGCCGGGATCCCGCTCCGCTACATAGGCCGGCCCTGGCGCGCGAGCCCGAGCGAGGGCTATCCCACCGCGCACTTGATCGAGCAGGACAGGATCGTCCGCACGGCCCTCACGACCTGACCAAGTACGAGACCGTTACTTGGTGCGGCGGTGCTTCATCACCTGCGAGGCGATGCGCGGGCCGTGCTTGCGTCCCTGCTCCAGCAGTTTCCGCCGCTGCGCGGGCGGGAGGCGCCGCCAGAGGTCGTAGGCGCTCAGCGCGAGCCCGAGCGGGCCCATGCGGCGTGCGAGAAAGGGGACGCGAGGCATCGCCCTCTCCTCTCCGGCGAGGGGGGATCGCTAAACGCGGGCTACTTC
>DAISLG010000035.1:0-14290 GCA_036820565.1 Gaiellaceae bacterium
TGCTGTCGGCCTCGAGCGCCTTGCGCGTCCTCCGCTCCGTCGACTATCACTACTTCGCCGCCTACTGATGAGCCCACAAATCCTTCTGATCGACGACAGCGAGTCCGAGCGGGCGATCGTCGCCGACCGCTTGAAGCGCTCCGGCTACGACGTCGTCTCCGCGCCCGACGGGCGGGCAGGTCTGCGCGCGCTCTACGAGACGCGCCCCGACCTCGTGCTGCTCGACGTGGTCATGCCGGGGATCGACGGGTGGAAGACGCTCGAGCTGATCCGCGAGGTGTCGGAGGTCCCGGTGATCATGCTGACCGCGCTCGACGCCGAGATCGACCGCGTCCGGGGCCTGCGCGGCGGCGCGGACGACTACGTCGGCAAGCCGTTCGGCCAGGCCGAGCTCGCCGCGCGCATCGATGCGGTGCTCCGGCGCTCCGGCGAGAAGCCCACGGTGCGCGAGGTCTACGACGACGGCACCGTCCTGATCGACTTCGCCGCCAGTTCGGTCACCGTCCGCGGGGAGCAGGTCAGCCTGACGCCACTCGAGTTCAGGCTCCTGGCCGCGCTCACGCAGAACGCCGGGCTCGTCCTCTCGCGCGAGCAGCTGCTCGAGCTCGTCTGGGGCCACGCCCACGACGCCGGCGGCGGCCAGGTGAAGCTCTACATCGGCTACCTGCGCAAGAAGATCGAGTCCGATCCCGCCGCGCCCGAGCTGATCCAGACCGTCCGCGGGTTCGGCTACCGCTACTCCAAGCCGGGGTAGAACGCCAGCTCGAGCGCCTGCTCGAGGTGGGAGAGCCGGAACGGCATCACGAGGTACGAGCACGGCGACAGCTCGTCGGAGGCATTCGTCGGGGAGTAGACGCTGGCGCAGACGATCGGTAGGTCGGGGTGGGCGCGGCGGAGGGCTCGTGCGCAGGCGAGCCCCTCGGGCCAGGCCGGGTCGACGATCAGCGCGTCGAGGTCGTCGCGGGCGCCGTCGCCGGGCTCGCCGTAGACGAGCGGCTGGTGGCCGCGGAGCTCCAGAAAGACGTGGAGCAGCTCGCGAAGGTTCTCGGCGGGCTCTGCGATGAGGATCTTCGACATGCCCACGTTGTCGTCCGTCGCCGTGTGCATTCGCGGGCCGTTCGCGTATGGAAGTCGTATGCGTCCACCAAACGGGGGTCGGATCGAGGTGCAGGACTGGCGATACACGGGTAGATGGTCACGATGACGACGAAGCTGACAGCGTTCGCGCCTAGCTTGCGCGGGCGTGCGTGGCTCGCCTATCTCCTGGCCGGCAGCGCCGCGGTCGCCGTCTACACGCAGCTCGGGTCGGTTACGCCGAAGACGATCTTGATCTTGGCGATCTTCGCGTCAGGGCCCGTGGCGGTCGCGGTGGGCATGCGTGTGCACGGGCAGGTGAAGAGCCGCGCGTGGCGACTCGCCCTCGCCGGGTCCGGACTCTGGCTCGTAGACTTGATCGTCTTCCAGGGCTACATCCAGACGCACGATGACGTCGCCCCGGCGCTCTCGTCGTGGAAAAGTTTTCTCGGCCTCGGCATCTACCCCCTGCTCCTCGGCGTGCTGCTGCTCCTGCTGTGGCGGCGCGAGCCCGGCGGAGCCGGCGTCCTCGACGTCGGGATCATCGCGACGAGCCTGGCGACGATCGCGTGGGTCGTGCTGATCCACCCCTACGCGGTTGATCACTCCTTGACCGTCGGGACCCGCGCTGTCCAGGTCGCGTTCGGGTTCGCCGACGTCGCGGTCTTCGCCGTCGTCGTCCGAGTCCTGGCGACGTCGGGCCGACGCTCGCCGGCGTTCCTGCTTCTTATCGGCGGTGGGCTCGCCTATCTCGCGTCGAACTTCACGTGGAACTGGGCGACGCGCTTGGACGAGTACGCACCCGGCTCGTGGGCCGACGCCGGCTGGCTGCTCTTCCCGGTGCTGCTGGGAGCCGCCGCGCTGCACGGGTCGATGCGAACGCTGTTTCTCCCTGCCGCGACGCCCGCGCTCCGCCTCCGGTGGGGCCACCTCGCCCTGCTCGTCGCGGCGTCCGCCGTCACGCCCGTGGTAGTCGGCCTCGACGCGAGAGGGCAAGCCTCCGTCGGCGAGCTGACGTTCATCGCGGCGATGGGCGGTGCCCTCTCGCTGCTCGTGCTGGCGCGGCTGGCGCTCCTGTTGCGTGAGCAGGAGGCGCTCGCGAGAACGCTCGCGGAGCAGACCGCTGGTCTGCGGCAGGCCGCGCTCGTGCTCGAGGCGAGCGACGCCGCGATCATGAGCCTGGACGAGGGCGGCTGCATCAGGAGCTGGAATCCCGCGGCTGCCGAGCTGTTCGGCTACCTCCCTTCGGAGGCGATCGGCGAGCATGTGTCGATCCTGAATCCTCCGGAGGACGACCCGGTGACTACCAGCAGCATGCTGATCGCCGAGATGAGCGAGCGCCACGGCGTCAAGCGTCTGGAGACCCGCCGCATGCGCAAGGACGGAAGCGTCGTCCCCGTCTCGTTGGCTCTTTCGACGATGAGAGACGCGGACGACCGGGTCATCGGCTACACGGGCATCATTCGCGACCTCAGCGATCGGATGAGGCACGAGGCCGAGCGCGAGTACCTGCTCGCCGCAACGGTAGCGGCGTCCGAGGAGCTCGAGCGCCAGAACGTCGATCTGCGCGAGCTCGACCGGCTGAAGGACGACTTTGTCGCATCCGTCTCGCACGAGCTGCGCACGCCCCTGACGTCGATCCGCGGCTACCTCGACCTCGTGCTCGAGGGGGAGGTCGGCGAGCTGAACGAGGAGCAGAGCCAGTTCCTGACCGTGGTCGACCGCAACGCCGATCGCCTCCTCCGCGTCGTCGGCGACCTGCTCTTCGTGGCGCAGGTCGGGGAGCGGCAGCTCGACCTGTCGCTCGAGGGCGTTGCGCTGGAGGACGTCGTCTCGGAAGCCGTCGACGCCGCCCGCCCGCACGCGGAGTCGAAGGAGATCCTGCTCACGGTCGAGCCCGGGGCCGTGCCGATGCTGAGCGCCGACCGCGCGCGGCTCGGCCAGGTGCTGGACAACCTGCTCTCGAACGCGATCAAGTTCACGCCGGCGGGTGGCCGCGTCTCGGTGCGCACGTTCGCGCGCGACGAGGTGGCCGTGATCGAGGTGGCGGACACGGGCACGGGCGTCTCTCCCGAGGACCAGGCGAAGCTGTTCGAGCGCTTCTACCGCACACGCTCGGCGATGGAGAACGCGGTTCAGGGGACCGGGCTCGGGCTCACGATCGTGCAGGCGATCGTCGAGGCGCACGGCGGTACGATCGCGGTCGAGAGCGTCGAGGGCGAGGGCACGACCTTCCGCGTCGAGCTCCCGCTCGAGCGCGTCGGGGCGACGGCTTGACCGAGGGCGGTACGCGCGTCCTCGTCGCGGACGACGACGCCGACATCCTCGCTCTCGTCCGCCTCCGGCTCGAGCGCGGCGGCTACACCGTCGTCACGGCCGTCGACGGCGAGCAGGCGCTGAGACTGGCGCGGGAGGGCGCCTTCGATCTCGCCGTACTCGACGTCAGCATGCCGAAGCTGTCGGGCCACGAGGTCACCCGCGAGCTGCGCCGCGACGAGGCCACGAAGGGCCTCCCTGTGATCCTGTTGACCGCGCGCGTCCAGGACGCCGACGTGGCGGATGGGCTCGCGGCCGGCGCGGACGGCTACCTGAAGAAGCCGTTCGGCCCGAAGGAGCTCCTCGGCGAGGTTCAGGCGTTGCTCGACCGCCGGTAGCGGTAGCCGAAGCCGCGCACCGTCTCGATCGGCGGGGGGTCGCCGCCGAGCTTCTTGCGCAGGTAGCCGACGTAGAGCTTGACCTGGTCGGTCGAGACCGAATGGGAGTCGCCCCACGCGAGCTCGAGCAGCTGGTCGCGGCTCAGAACCTGGTTCGGGTGGCGCACGAACGCCGACAGGAGCCTGAATTCGAGCGGCGTCAGCTGGAGCTCGGCTCCGTCCATCGTCACCGAGCGCTGCGAGTAGTCGATCGTCAGGCGAGCGTCGGCGTACGTCTCGCGCTCCCCCTCGAGCCCTCTGGGGCGGCGGAGCAGCGTCTCGACGCGAGCGAGCAGCTCCTGGCGGCCGAACGGCTTCGTCACGTAGTCGTCGGCCCCCGCCTTCAGCCCACGTACGCGCTCGAGCTCGGTGCCGCGGGCGGTGAGCATCAGCACCGGGACGTCGCTGACGTCGCGGATCCGCTCGAGCGTCGCCCAGCCGTCGAGGCCCGGCATGGTCACGTCGAGGATGACGAGATCCATCGGCGTCGCGTAGAGCTCGCGGAGCCCCTCGCGCCCGTCCGCGGCCTCGTGGGTCTCGTAGCCGGCGCGTCCCAGCAGCTCCAGCAGGAGCTCCCTGACGTCGGGCTCGTCGTCGATCACGAGCAGGCGGGCGCGGCTCATACCGTTTTCATACTAGAAACTTCCCGGATTCGACCGTCAGGCCGGGGAGCATCGTCCCGGTGGCGAGAGTTCTGATCCTGGAACCGAATCCCGAGCTACGGGAGCTCTTCGGGCACGTCGTCACGCGGCTCGGGCACGAGGTGGTCGGCCGCGACGACGCTCGGAGCGCGGATGTCGTGATCCTCGAGCCCGCGTCGGACGAGGAGCTCGCACTGGCAGTCTCGCTGCGCCAGGAGCGGCCGGACGTGGGCGCGATCTGCGCGAGCATCTACACGCGCGGCGAGCGCGTGAACGCGCTCGGCCCCGATGCGTATCTCCTCAAGCCGTTCACGATCGCGCAGCTCGAGTCGGTGCTCGACGGGGTCCTCGCCCTCGTCTCCTGACCCCTTCTTACCGGATTCCTCCCACGCTCTACCGGATTCCGTTCGCGCGCCCCCGATGGTGGGTGCATGGCATACGGCGGGGAGCTGACTGCGGCCTTCTCTTTGCCGAGCCGGAGCTGCGGCGGGACGGCCGGCCCTCTGCGGGGGCCGACCGTCCCGACAGCTTCTAAGGTGAGATCGTGAGATTCCTAGTGACCCTGGCCGCTGTGGCCGCGAGCTCCCTGGCGTTCGCCATGGGGGCCTTCGCCGCCGCGTCGCTCACCCTGACGACCGGGACAGCACCGACCTTCGCGCTCACACTCACCGGCGCCGACCAGACGACGACCTACACGCTTCCCTTCACGGTCGCCTACACGGGCGGCGGCACCACGCTCGGCTGGAACGTGACCGCGACCTCCACGACGTTCACGAACGCGGCCGCGCAGACGTTTCCCGCGAACGCGTCCACGATCACGAGCGTTGCCGTCGGCACGTGCTCGGGCGGCGGCTGCAACCAGCCGGTGAACTCGATCGCCTACCCGGTTGCGCTCCCCGCGGGCGCCACCGCCCCGGCCGCGGTGCGGATCTTCAATGCCGCCGCCGGTACCGGCAAGGGGACGGTCGTCGTCACGCCGACGGTCGATGTCGCGGTCCCCGGCAACGTCTTCTCCGGCACCTACACGAGCACGATCACGCTGACGGCGACCACGGGACCGTGATCTACGCTTCCCGCCACGTGCGCCGCCTCGCCCTCGCCGCCTGCGTCGCCGCCGTGCTCGCGCCCGCCGCGGCCGCGGCCCCGCGCGGGGCCGTCTTCGGCGTGCGTGCGGTGGGCAACCCGAAGCTCGGCTACTTCGTCTACAGGGCGGCGCCGGGGACGGTCGTGGGCGGCGCAGTGACGATCTCGAACATCGGCGACCGCGCCGGCTCGGTGCGCGTGTACCCCGTGGACGCGACCACCGGGCAGACGACCGGCACCGTCTACCTGACGTCGGGGGTGAAGACCAAGGGCGTCGGCTCCTGGATCACGGTCGCGGCGAGCACGTTCAGGCTGGCGCCGAAGGAGCGCCGGACGGTGCGGTTCCGCGTCGCCGTCCCGGCGGGCGCCGGCCCCGGCCAGCACGTCGGCGGGATCGTCGCGGAGGCCGTCTCGCAGACGGAGGGCGCGAAGTCGAACGGGAAGGCCAACGTCCAGATCAAGATCCGCAACCTCTCGATCGTCGCGGTCGAGGCCGACGTCCCCGGCCCCCGCGTCGCGCGGTTCGAGCTCGGCGGCGTCAAGCCGGGCGGCAGCAAGGGCTACCAGCAGCTCCTCGTCCACATCTCGAACACGGGCAACGTGCTCGCGCGGCCGACGGGAACGCTGACGGTGATCGACGACGCGGGCGCCACGGTCGCGAGGACGCGCTTCGAGATGGACAGCTTCCTGCCGGGCACGACGATCGACTATCCGGTCAACGTCTCGGGCAAGGCGCTCGGCGCCGGCTCGTACAAGGCGTTCGTCACCCTCGCCTACGCCGGGAAGCGGACGAAAGCGCAGTCGGCGTTCAGGGTGACGCCGAAGAACGTGACCGAGGTCTTCCGGCCTGCGCAACCGACGGCCGCGCCGCCGGGAACGCCGGCGGCGAAGGGCTCGGGCACTTCCTTGGTGACGATCATGCTCCTCGTCTTCGGCGGCCTGGTCGTCGTGCTGCTCGGCTACATCGCCTTCATGCTCCGCCGCCGTCCGCGATAAAAGGACAGACGGGGGACACAGATACGGCGGATTGGGCGATGATATGTCTGGATGAAGCGCTTCCTCGTTCTCGCAGCCGCCCTTGCCGCCCTCGTCGCGTCCGCACCCGCGCTCGCGGGCGACGTGACCGTGAAGCTCGGCTTCTCCTCGGGCGGCCTCTCGCTTGCGGCAGATAAGGGAGGCGCGCTGAAGCTCGTCGACGCGCGTGGCACCGGAGCCGGCTGGCAGCTCCGCCTGACGACACGCCAGGCGGTGACCGTGACGCAGATCTCCGTTCGCTGCGCCGCGGGCTCGACGTGCACGCTGCCCCGGACCGTAACCTCGTACCCGCTCGTCGTCTCCCCCGGCACGCCGACGACGATCCTCTCGGCCGCGGGCCGGAGCGGGATGGGCGCCCTCCAGATCGTCGTCAGGACGGACGGCGGCTCGAGCCTCTCCTTCAGCGTCGCCTGAGTTCAGCCCGGTTTCTTACCGGATCCGACTCGGTTTCTTCCACGGCTCCCCGATGGTGGGTCTGTACCCGCCACCTACTCGAGGAGTTGTTCACGATGAAGAAGCTGTATTCGAAGATCGCAGGAGGCGCAGTCGTCGCGCTCTCCGCCCTGTGCGTCGTGTCCGCTGCGGCGGCCGGCAACGTGACGGCGACGGCGAACGTGACCGGAGCCGGCGCGCTCGGCCTGACGCTTCCGTCCGGCCCGACGCTCAGCTCGACCCTGGACGGCTCGGATCAGACGGTCGTCTACACGCTGCCGCTCTCGATCAGCGACGCCCGCGGCTCGGGCGCCGGCTGGAACGCGACGGTCACGTCCACCTCGTTCACGTCGGGCTCGAACGTCCTGGCTACGACGGCCTCGTCGGTCACCTCAGTCAGCCAGGCCTGTGTCGCCGGCGGCACCTGCACCAACGCGACGAACGCGATCGGCTATCCCCTGACTGTCCCGGCGGCCGCCACCGCGCCCGCCGCCGTCAAGTTGTTCAGCGCGGCGCTGAACACGGGCATGGGCCGTTTCACGATCACTCCGTCGATCAGCGTGCTGATCCCCGGCAACGCGTTCGCCGGCGCCTACACGAGCACCGTCACGGTCGCGGTCGCGACCGGCCCGTAGCTTCCCCCCGGTTTCCTGCCCCCGAGCCTGGCGGCTACGGTCACCGACGCCCCGGTCATGCGACCGGGGCGTCGGCGTTATCGTCTCCACCACCGCACGGGCTGCTGGGACGAGGAGGTAGTAGCGGCGGCCGGCCTGACCAGCGACCGCCTGCCCGAGATATCGGACGAGCCGGCGGGAAGCGTGTTCCCTCCATTGGGGGACGGGCCTGCGCGTTCGAGCCGCGGCTCGAACGGCATGAGACGTATCGTTCAGCGCGCGCAGGGCAACGCAGGCTCTACCGGGGAGTGACGTGACCGAAGCCGAGATCCAGCAGCTGTCGATCGACACGATCCGCACCCTCTCGATGGACGCGGTGCAAACCGCCGGTGCGGGCCATCCGGGCACCGCCATGGCGCTCGCGCCCCTCGCGTACCTGCTCTACACGGAGGTGATGGAGCACAGCCCGTCCAATCCGCACTGGCCCGACCGCGACCGCTTCGTCCTCTCCGCCGGCCACGCCTGCATCCTCCAGTACTCAACACTCCACCTCGCGGGTTACAACCTCTCGCTCGAGGAGCTGAAGCGGTTCCGCCAGTGGCAGTCCGCGACACCGGGCCATCCCGAGTTCCGGCACACGCAGGGGATCGAGACGACGACCGGCCCGCTCGGCCAGGGGTTCGCGAACGGCGTCGGCATGGCGATCGCGGAGCGCTTCCTCGCCGACAACTTCAACCGGCCCCACCACGAGATCGTCGACCATCACGTCTACGCGATCTGCTCCGACGGCGACCTGATGGAGGGCGTCTCGAACGAGGCCGCCTCGATCGCCGGCCAGCTCGGGCTCGGCAAGCTCGTCTACTTCTACGACGACAACCGGATCACGATCGACGGCTCGACCACGATCTCGTTCACGCGCGAGGACCAGGGCGCGCGCTTCGCGGCGCAGGGCTGGCACGTCCAGCATGTCGACGACGTCAACGACCTGACCGCGCTGCGCGGCGCGATCACGCGCGCGAAGAACGAGACGGAGCGGCCGTCCCTGATCGTCGTCCGCTCGCACATCGCCTACCCGGCCCCACATGCGATCGACACCGGGAAGGCGCACGGGAGCCCGCTCGGCGAGGACGAGGTGCGCGCGACGAAGGAGGTGCTCGGCTGGGACCCGGACCAGCACTTCCACGTTCCCGACGAGGTGCGCGAGCACATGAGCGGGATCGCCCGGGGAATCGCGGACGAGCAGGCCTGGCGGGAGCGCTTCGACCGTTGGAGCGAGGCGTTCCCGGCCGTGCGCGAGCAATGGGACCAGGTGCACACCGGCCGGCCGATGCCGGGCTGGGCCGACGCGCTGCCCGAGTTCCCCCCCGACGAGAAGGGGATCGCGACGCGCAAGGCGGGGAACGTCGTCATGCAGGCGTTCAAGCCGTTCACGCCGACGATGGTCGGCGGCGCGGCCGACCTGGTCGAGTCGACCTACACCGAGTTCGAGGGCGGCGGCCTCTTCTCCGCGCAGTGGTCGGGCCGCAACATCCCGTTCGGGATCCGCGAGCACGCGATGGGCTCGATCGTGAACGGGATCCAGGTTCACGGCGGCATGGTCAAGCCGTACGGCTCGACCTTCCTGATCTTCTCCGACTACATGCGGCCCGCCGTGCGGCTCTCGGCGCTGATGGAGCTGCCCGTCGTCTGGGTCTGGACGCACGACTCGGTCGGCCTCGGCGAGGACGGCCCGACGCACCAGCCGGTCGAGATCTACGCGGCGCTGCGCGCGATCCCGCACCTCTGGTTCGTGCGGCCGGCCGACGCGAACGAGACCTCGTACGCGTGGAAGGTCGCGCTCGACCGCGAGGACGGCCCGGTTGCGCTGTCGCTCTCGCGCCAGGCGGTGCCGACGCTCGACCGCTCCGACCTCGCTCCGGCCTCGGGCGTCGAGCGGGGCGCGTACACGCTCTGGGAGTCGGGCGACCCCGACCTGATCCTGATCGCGACCGGCGCCGAGGTCCACGTCGCGCTCGACGCGGGACGGAGGATCGCGGCGGAGAACGGCACCAATGTCCGCGTCGTCTCGATGCCCTGCTGGGAGCTCTATGAGGCGCAGCCGGCCGACTACCGCGACGAGGTGCTGCCGCCCGACGTGAAGGCGCGGCTCTCGGTCGAGGCCGGCGTCGCGCTCGGCTGGAAGCAGTGGGTCGGCGACAACGGCGACTCCGTCTCGCTGGAGCGGTTCGGCGCCTCCGCGCCCGGCTCCGAGGTGCTCGAGCGGCTCGGCTTCAACGTCGACAACGTCGTCGCGCGCGCGACCGCCCTGCTGGAGCGGGTCGCATGAAGGTCGCCGTCGCGTTCGACCACCGTGGCGTCCGCCTGCGGGAGACGATCCTCGAGACGCTCCGCGGTCACGACGTCGTCGACCTCGGCACGGACACGGACGCCCACCGGATCGACTATCCGGACAAGGCGCGCGAGCTCGGCGCCGCGATCGTGTCGGGCGACGCCGAGCGCGGGATCCTCGTCTGCGGCTCGGGCGTGGGCGCCTCGATCGCCGCCTGCAAGCTCGCGGGGATCCGCGCGGCGATCTGCCACGACGCCTACTCCGCCCACCAGGGGGTCGAGCACGACGACATGAACGTCCTCTGCCTCGGCTCCGAGATCGTCGGCCCCTCGCTCGCGGCCGACCTCGTCCGTACCTTTCTGACCGCCGAGTTCGACGGGGGCGAGCGGTACGTGCGCCGCCTCCGGATGATCGAGGAAATGGAGAAGAGCCATGCCTGAATCGAACCTGCACAAGCTGAGCGAGCTCGGCCAGAGCGTCTGGATCGACAACCTCACGCGCGACTCCGTCCACAAGGGCGAGCTGAAGCGGCTGATGCGCGACGACGCGGTCGTCGGGGTCACGTCGAACCCGACCATCTTCCAGAAGGCGATCTCGTCGAGCGAGTCCTACGAGGAGCAGCTGAAGAGCCTCACGGACGAGACCGACGAGGCCGAGGTCTTCATCGCGCTCGCGTCCGACGACATCCGCGACGCCTGCGACCTGATGCGGCCCGTCTGGGACCGGACGGACGGGCTCGACGGCTGGGTCTCGATGGAGGTCGACCCGACCCTCGCCTACGAGACGACGAAGACCTTCGAGCAGGCCAAGCGCTTCTTCGCGCTGATCGACCGGCCGAACCTCTACGTGAAGATCCCGGCGACGGTGCCGGGCCTGCCGGCGATCGAGGACATGACCGCGCACGGCAAGTCGATCAACATCACCCTGATCTTCTCGCTCGACCGCTACAGGGGCGTGGTCGAGGCCTACCTGCGCGGGCTCGAGCGGCTCGTCGCCGCCGGCAAGGACCCCTCCGTGGTGCACTCCGTCGCGAGCTTCTTCGTCTCGCGCGTCGACACCGAGGCGGACAAGCGCCTCGACGAGGCCGGGCGGCCCGAGCTGAAGGGCAAGCTCGCGATCGCGAACGCGAAGCTCGCGTATCAGCACTACCTGGAGGCGTTCAGCGGCCCGCGCTGGGAGTACCTCGAGTCGAAGGGCGCGACGAAGCAGCGCTGCCTCTGGGCCTCGACCTCGGTCAAGAACCCGGACTACCGCGACACGATGTACGTCGAGCAGCTGATCGGCCCCGAGACGGTGAACACGATGCCCGGCGAGACGATCGAGGCGTTCCAGGACCACGGCAAGGTCGCCGAGACGCTGACGAAGGGCGCAGACGAGGCAGCGCAGCTGCTGGCCGACCTCGCGAAGGCCGGCGTCGACTACGACGACGTCGTCCTGACCCTCGAGGAAGAGGGCGTGCAGAAGTTCGCCGACTCGTTCGACGAGCTGCTCGCCGGCATCCGCGCGAAGCGCGGCGAGCTCGTCAACGCGTGATCGTCCAGCGCATCTGGGAGCGCGACCCGACGCTCTGGACGGGTCACGACGAGGCGAAGTGGCTCGGCTGGCTCGACGAGCCACTGCGCATGCGCGAGGAGATCGACCGTCTCTGCGACTTCGCCGAGCTGGCGATCGAGGAGTTCACCGCGTGCGTCCTGCTCGGGATGGGCGGCTCGAGCCTCGCGCCCGAGGTGCTCCGGCGCACCTTCCGCCAGGAGACGATGCACGTGCTCGACACGACGCATCCTCAGGCGATCCGCGCCCTCGAGCGGGAGCTCGACCTCGAGCGGACGCTGTTCGTCTCGGCCTCCAAGTCCGGCTCGACGCTCGAGACCCGCTCGCACACGGACTACTTCTGGGAGAAGACGCAGCGTGGAGCCCAGTGGGTTGCGATCACGGACCCGGGCTCCGGGCTCGAGGCGCTCGCCCGCGAGCGTGGCTTCCGCGAGGTCTTTTCCGGCGAGCCGACGATCGGGGGCCGCTACTCGGCCCTCTCGATGTTCGGGATCGTCCCGGCCGCGCTGATGGGGATCCACCTGGGCAACCTGCTCGACCGGGCCGAGGCGATGCTCGACGCCTGCCGGGGCGAGGACAACCCGGGGCTCGAGCTCGGCCTCCAGCTGGGCGAGGCGTGGCGCGAGGGCCGCGACAAGGTCTGCATCGACGAGACCGACGGTGGCTTCGGCCTGTGGGCCGAGCAGCTGATCGCCGAGTCGACCGGCAAGGAGGGGAAGGGACTCGTGCCGGCCCCCGGCGAGAGCCCGGAGGGCGCCGACCGCCAGTTCGCCGAGGTCGAGATCGACGATCCGTACGACATCGGCGCCGAGTTCTACCGCTGGGAGTTCGCGACCGCCGTGGCCGGCTCGGTGCTCGGGATCAACCCGTTCGACCAGCCGAACGTGCAGGAGGCGAAGGACCGGACGAAGGAGCTCCTCGCCGCCGACGAGACGCCGCTCGAGCCCGAGGGCTCCGTGGAGGAGCTGCTGGCGCAGGCGAACGAGGGCGACTACGTCTGCATCCAGGCGTTCGTCGACCCGACGCCGGACGCGGCGGCGAAGCTCGACGCGCTCGCCGACCGGGCCCGCGCGGAGACCGGCTGCGTCGTCACCCACGGGTTCGGGCCGCGCTACCTGCACTCGACCGGGCAGCTGCACAAGGGCGGGCCGCCGACCGGCCTCTTCCTCCAGGTGGTCGACGAGACCGGGGACGAGCTCGCGATTCCCGGGCAGAAGTTCGGGTTCGGCCGCCTGATCCGCGCGCAGGCCCAGGGGGACTACACGTCGCTGCTCGAGCGCGGGCGGCGAATCGTACGAGTCCGATTGGAGGAGCTGTGAAGCTGGGGATGATCGGCCTGGGCCGCATGGGCGGCAACATGACGAAGCGCTTGCGCAAGGGCGGCCACAAGGTGCAGACCTACGACCCGGCGCTGCCGTCGACGGCGAAGTCGCTCGAGGCGCTCGTGCGGCAGCTCGAGGCGCCGCGCACGCTCTGGACGATGGTGCCGTCCGGGAAGGTCACCGAGGACACGTTCCGCGCGCTGCTCGAGCTCGTCGAGCCGGGCGACACGATCGTCGACGGCGGCAACTCGAACTTCCGCGACTCGAAGCGCCGCGCCGGCGAGGCGTTCGCGAAGGGCGTGAACTTCGTCGACGCGGGCGTCTCCGGCGGCATCTGGGGGCTCAAAGAGGGGTACTGCCTGATGGTCGGGGGCGACGCGGCCGTCGTGAAGCGCCACGAGCCGATCTTCAGGACGCTCGCGCCGAAGGACGGTTACGCGCACGTCGGCCCGGCCGGGGCAGGCCACTTCGTGAAGATGGTGCACAACGGGATCGAATACGGCCTGATGCAGGCCTACGCCGAGGGGTTCGAGGTGATGTCCAAGTCGGAGTACGACCTCGACCTCGAGGCGATCTCCGGGATCTGGCGCTACGGCTCGGTCGTCCGCTCGTGGCTGCTCGACCTGCTCCACGACGCCCTCGGGAAGGGCGGCAACGAGCTCGAGCACATCGCGGGCTACGTCGAGGACTCCGGCGAGGGCCGCTGGACGATCGCGGAGGCGATTCGCGAGGACGTGCCCGTGCCCGTGATCACCGCGGCCCTGTACGCGCGGTTCGCCTCGCGCCAGGACGAGTCGTTCGCGGCGAAGATCACGGCGGCGCTGCGCAACGAGTTCGGCGGCCACGCGATCAAGTCGAAGTGAGCGCCTCCGAGCAGAACCCGCTGCTGGAGGGCCTGCGCCTGAAGCGGACGCCCGAGCCGTGCGCACTCGTCATCTTCGGCGCGTCGGGCGACCTGACGGCGCGGAAGCTGATGCCGGCGCTCTACTCGCTCGCCTACCGGCAGCTCCTGCCCGAGCAGTTCGGGATCATCGGTGTCGCGCGCACGCCGGAGTCGACCGCGAAGTTCCGCGAGCGGATGCGGGCCGCCGTCGAAGAGCACAGCCGCGACCCGTTCAAGCAGGAGGTCTGGGAGACGATCGCCGACGGGATGCGCTACGTCTCGACCGATTTCGCCGACGAGGGCGGAGAGGACAAGGTGCTCGAGGAGCTGCGGCGGCTCGACGCCAAGCGCGGAACCGCGGGCAACCGCGTCTACTACTTCGCCGTCCCGCCGGCCGCAATCGCGACGATCGTGCGAGAGATCGGCGAGCGGCGCTCCTCCGAGGGCTGGACGCGGCTGATCATCGAGAAGCCGTTCGGCCACGACCTCGCCTCGGCGAAGGAGCTGAACGCGGAGATCGCGCAGAGCTTCAACGAGTCCGAGGTCTTCCGGATCGACCACTACCTCGGCAAGGAGACGGTCCAGAACATGCTGGCGCTGCGGTTCGCGAACGGCATCTTCGAGCCGATCTGG